>NZ_PQNZ01000055.1:0-5185 GCF_004138385.1 Candidatus Nanosynsacchari sp. TM7_ANC_38.39_G1_1
AAGTATTTACCATAAGCGTCTATATTGTGATACAATATAATTAGTTAGTATTTGATTTGACAATCTAACTACTATGTATTATAATCAGATACGAAATTACGATATCAAACTAAAATCACTCTCGAGGGGCGGGGAGTGGAGATAAAAGGATAAGGATCGCATGACCGAAACTACCGGTACACCTGCTGTGGAGACTATCAAGACAGCAATTGAGGATATTCTTAAGACCATAGACCAAGAACGCGAACGCGAAATCATCACGCGCCGTTTCGGCCTATATGAACGCCGGGAAACGCTTGAGCAAATCGGCGAGCTGCTCGGCATCACTCGCGAACGTGTCCGCCAACTCGAAAAAGCCATCTTAGCCCGCCTCAAAACCGCTGCCACCGACGGTAAAATCCCCGCCATTAGCGACGCCGAGCGCCTAATTATCCGCGACCTTTCCGAAAACGGCCGCGTCGGCCGCGTCCAAGACGTCGCCAACCGCCTCTCGAAAGACAAAGCTTCCAATAATACCCGAGCTCACGTTGCCTTTATCGGCGAGTTATCGCCGCGCTTCGTTATAATCAACGAAACCGACAATTACTACCAGGGCATCAGTATCGCCGAAAACGGTAATGAGAAGAAAATCCGCGGCGACATCGACAGCATTGTTAAAACCATCAAAAACCACGGCCAGCCAATCGACATCGAGAGCTTGCACGGCATGTTGACTTTCGAAAGTCCGTCCCAGATCCGCGGCCTGGCCAGCTTATCCAAAAAACTAGCCAATCTCAAAGACGTTTGGGGTCTAGCCAAGTGGCCAACTGTCAATCCTAAAAACATCCGCGACAAAATCTACGTTATTTTGGCAGGCAACGGCAAGCCGATGCACTTTTCCGACATTTCTAAAGCCATCAAAGAAAGCGACTTCAAGCGCAGAAACGTTACCACTCAAGCTATCCACAACGAACTTATCAAAGACAAACGCTTCGTCCTAATCGGCCGCGGCATTTACGCCCTCGACAGCTGGGGCTATAGCAAAGGCACCGTTTCAGATATTATCGCCGACATTTTGCGCAAGGCAGGCGAGCCGCTTCATCGCGACGAAATCGTCAAGCGCGTACTCAAGAGCCGCCAAGTCAAAGAAACAACTATTCTGCTCAATCTGCAAAGCAAATCGATGTTCAAGCGCGTCGCTAAAGCGACTTACACCATCGCCGAACCACAGCAATAATCTATCTGCGGATTCCGCTTAATCTTGCAAAAATAACAGAGGTATGATATAATGAAAGTATAGCTATGTCATTTATCACTTCTGTTATTGCTCTATTGTTGCAATGGTATGTCTGGGGGCCGTTGGTTATTGTGCTGTTATATCTAACTTGGCGCAATTATCGCAGTATTGATGTAATAAAGAACGTTGAGAGCGTCTTGTTAACCCTCGAGATTCCAAAAACCAACGATAAGTCTGAGCTGGCCGCCGAGCAAATGTTCGCTAGCCTCCATGGTATTTTGCGCGATGCCCGCGAGCTGAAAGCTAACAATGGCTATCAGGAGCATCTAAGCTTCGAGATTGCCTCGGTGGGCGGGCGGATTCAATTCTACGTTTGGACGCCGAAATCGCTGCAAAGCTTCGTCGAAGGCCAGATTTACGCCCAATACCCGCAAGTACAAATCCATAAGGCCGAAGAAGATTATGTCGCTCACGAACGCCACCACAGCGTAGTCTACACTTCAGAGATTACCTTAACCGATAAGGAATTTTTGCCGATCAAAACCTTTCAGAGCTTCGAAGTTGACCCGCTAGCTGGCATCACCGGCACGCTCGCCAAGCTCGAAGATACCGACGAAGAAATTTGGATACAAATGCTAGTGCGCCCGGTCGCCGACAGCTGGCACAAAGAAGCCGACGCCTGGATTCAATCGGTCAAAGCAGGCGGTTTCAACCTATTCGGTACCGATGGTATAGGCAAGTGGATTGCCGGCCTATTCTCTGCTCTGTGGCAACCGCCCGAGCAAGTAGGCGCTAGCGGCGGTCCAGAGCTGTCAGAGCGCGACAAAACCCGCATATCTGAAGCTGAAAAAAAGGCGACTAAACTCGGCTATCAAGTCAAAATCCGCGTCGCCTACCTAGGCGAACGCACTAGCGATGCCAAATTACGTATGCAAGGAATCATTGGTACCTTCAAGCAGTTTAATTCAACTAACCTCAACGGCTTCAAGATGTCGAACGATAGCTTCGCCAAAGAGGCGCTCGCCAAATACAAGACCCGCCTCTTTGCTGACCGCGGTTATCTGATGAATATCGAGGAAGTCGCCAGTGTTTACCATTTGCCGCACACTAATGTCGAAACGCCAAACATTGTCTGGGCTAGCACCAAAACCGCCGAACCGCCGCCGAAGCTGCCAGTCCTAACTGGCGACCCAGCGCATGATGAGAATATCTCGGCCTTTGGCATGACTAATTTTCGCGGTATCAACCATCAATTCGGTATGCTGCGCTACGACCGCTCGCGCCATGTTTACATCATCGGCCAGACGGGAGCAGGGAAGAGCGGTTTGCTGGAGTTATTTGCCCTCAGCGATATTTTCCACGGGCAAGGCTATGCTATCATTGATCCGCACGGCGACTTTGCTATCAATAACATGCGCTTCATCCCAGGCTCGCGCCTGCAGGATGTTGTTTACTTTAACCCGGCCGACACGCAGTATCCGCTCGGCTTCAACCCGCTAGAGGTTACCAATCCGTCGCAAAAAACTAATATCTCATCAGAAGTTATCGGCGTGCTGAAGCGTATGTTCGGCGACTCTTGGGGTCCACGCCTCGAGTATATCTTGCGCTATACCATTTTAGCGCTACTAGACCGGCCCGAGACTACCATGCTCGATATTACTCGCATGCTCACTGACAAAAAGTTTCGCAAAGACACGCTCAGCTACTGTAAAGACACCGTGGTACTGCAATTTTGGAATGTCGAGTTTGCTAGCTGGACCGACAAGTTCCAGGCTGAAGCCATCGCGCCAGTCCTCAACAAAGTCGGCGCCTTCACCGCCAATCCAGTCATCCGCAATATCATCGGCCAGCCGAAATCAACATTTAACATCCGCCAAATTATGGACGAAGGTAAGATTCTCGTCGTCAATTTGAGTAAGGGCCTCATTGGCGAGGATAACGCCGGTATTCTCGGCTCGTTTTTGGTTACCAAAATCCAGCTCGCCGCCATGAGCCGCTCCGATATCCCTGACATCAAGGATCGCCGGCCGTTTTACCTGTACGTCGACGAGTTTCAAAACTTTGCCACTGACTCATTCGCTACAATTCTATCCGAGGCGCGCAAATACGGCCTCAACCTGACCGTCGCCAACCAGTACATTAGCCAGATGGAAGAAACCGTCCGCGATGCTGTTTTCGGCAACGTCGGTACCGTAATTAGCTTCCGTGTTTCTGCTGATGATAGTCCGATTCTCGCCAAGCAATTTGAACCACAGTTCGAGCCAAATGACTTACTACAGATGCACAATCGTAACTTTATCATCAACATGGTCATCAACGGCGAGAAGGCTCCAGCTTTTAGTGCCAAGACGCTTAATCTGCCAGCCGCGCAAGACGACAACACCGGCCGGATTATCCAATGGACGCGCGATAATTATAGCCGCAACCGCAGCGATATTGAAGCCGATATCGCCAACCGAATCCTACCGCCAGAAAACCTAGTCGTCAAAAAACCTGGTCCTGCCTATACGCCGCCAAAAACACCCGAACAGCGAGCCGCCGATCGCGCCGCGCGCCAAGCCGCTAAGCAACCGCAAGACCAGACCCAACCAATTGCCAAACAGCCATCGGTCAAACTTGACAAGGGCGCTGTTGGTTTGCTACAAATAGACCACGGTCAAAACAATAAAGACACGCCAAAGGCCGCAAAGGATAATGACACCGCGAAAACAAATGCAGCAGCTAAACCTGCCGCCAATGAAGAAACAGAGAAAGTAGACACAGCTACTAGCGACAAGCCAAAGCGCAAACGCACTCGCAGCCGCCGGCGCAAAACTCCAGCGACAGCTACTTCCAATTCGTAATCAACTATTGCTATGCCTCTACCGTTAGAAATAGCCACCACGCCGCATGCTCATGACGCTCAAGTTGGCGAGATTATTGATCTATTATGCAAGCCCAGTATCTGCGGCCCAATTTCAGACATACTAGGCCGAGATGCTTTCATGGAAGCAGCTACCGACCTAACGCAGCGTTTATACTTGGGTGAGTACGCCGCTGCACTGGCCAGATACATCGATGAAAGCAGCAATACCATCAAACCAGTTGGCACAATTATCTATAGCCAGGACTCAAACGATCCTAAAATAGCAAATTTGGAACTAATCGTCGTACGAGAAAAATACCGCCGCCGAAAAGTTGGTACACGATTATTACAACTAGTCGAGACTAAAACAGCATTACGCGGCGCAACGCAATTACAAACACTAGCGCCCCAGAAAATGCCAGGCCTACAGAACCTCTTGGCAAAAAACGGCTTCTATTTCAGCTGCATGAAAGAGGACGGGGGTTTGTTTTTGCGGTATAAAAAAGATTTGAAAGAAAAAGATAAAGATAAACGATGAGACGCAAACAGTCGACCCGTACTTCTACCTTCGCTTATCCGAATCTATCATGTTCCAAACCAGCGACCCCACTTATATGTATCTGATTCAGCAACCAACAGTTTTAGAACAAATATAGAACATCTTAATAGTCCATTTAAGAGACTCGAACGCAAAAGGTTTGGATTCCTGTAGATATGGCATTAGTCGTTACGATAAATTACACATAGTAAGATCTAATGAAATAAGCTTGAGAAAACTAACATAATAATTGCTAAGACGACAAAATCGTATACAAAGACAAAATCATAAACACCCTTAAAAAGCGGGGTAAATATAAAGTATTTAGAAGCTCTGGGACAATAAACCTTCGAGATTAATCAAAAAACAGCAACAAAAGGGATGTAATCTTGTTTATAATTTACACATAGACTTAACGTCGCACAATGTCCGTTTTACGTCTTATAATCTATGTTGTCAGGATGATTAATCATACGTTAGCGAATAACGGTTTTACTTTGATATAAGCCGCAGCTTATTAATCTTGGTCTAAAATGGGGAGCCTTAACCACGCTACTAGAGTCATCTTTTACTTTTACTTTTTATT
>NZ_PQNZ01000056.1:0-5062 GCF_004138385.1 Candidatus Nanosynsacchari sp. TM7_ANC_38.39_G1_1
ACCAATAATACTATCACCGACCCAGTTTATATTAATAAAAAATGGTAGGTTTTGCTCGAAGACATACAGGGCAAAGCCGAAAAATACAGCTAACATGATTGGCAAAATAACACCCCTAGATAAAGCCTTCCAGTATAAGACTTCTGTAGTTGTATTTCTCAGTTTATCTCTGAGCTGAAAGCTAATACGTAGTCGCCTAAAGTTAAGCCAGCCAAACCAGTAACGCACACGCCAAAATAGCCTAGTAAACCCTAGGCGTGCAGATATGTAAGTACTGGTGCCTTTACGTATCATGTTTGCTATTATTATAATGTCGATTATATCTATTTGATAATAAAAGTAACGCCATACTTGAACTAGCATTTCTACAACAACTGTATCATACCATAATATGGATATGGGATTTGCTTTAAGAAAAGTGATATTCAGACTGTCAGCTGCCACCTTTTGCTTCATTTTTAGGAGAGTTCCGCTTTTCCACGAGACCTCACAAAAATAGCCCGCTAAGCGCGAGCCATCTTCACACTCCCAGAGCCACGAAAACTCACAACTCTCGGCGGAAAGAGGTGAGATAAGCATTTCCATAACTACGATTGTCCACCACAACAATTTCGTTTCCCAGATTTGGTTCCTCACCTCTTCCTGGATGTGATAATACCATAAGCCCGCCTGGTTTGAGAAGCCCAAAAAGTTTACTGACTGTGGAAAACTGTGGATTTTTGTATGGCGGATCGGCAAAGATTATGTCATACTTGCCTGCGCCGCCAGACTCAATCCACGAATTGACAGGGGCGCTAATAATTTCTGCTTCATTTTGAACGCCTAGCGAGGACACATTATTGCTTAAGATTTTTTGAGCAATTTTATCGCGTTCGATGAACGTTACGCGGGCAGCACCGCGGCTGAGAGCTTCGAGACCAACCGCGCCAGTACCAGCAAAAGCGTCTAAAACCTGCGCGCCGTTAATCTCGTTGCCGATGCTATTGAACATGGCATTGCGAATCCGCTCGCCCATCGGCTTGGTGCGAGTGTTGTTATCTCTAGGTGCATCCAGTAGCCGCCCGCCGAAACGACCGGCGATTACTCGGATCGAACTCACTGGTGCGCCTCGCGGTAGGCACGGTACCAAAAATACGTGATGACATTAGCGATCAGCGGAATCAGCGTTTGCCGCGTTTGCTGCGCTAGATGAGTCGTCCAGCCGCGCTTCCAAAATTCCTCGTACATGCCCAGCGCGTAAACTTGCTGCACCGCATCGAGAAAGACCGTCTGCAAATCCTTATCATCTGCCAGCTTTAGCCAGATTGAATTTGGCGCCGAATCAGGAAACTTGGTCGTCTTGATGCTGGTCGCTACGCCTAGCTCAAATAACACATGTGTCGCAAACACACCCTTGGCACCCCAATACTCCCAGTTTTTGCTAAGAGTCTCGCGCATGGTCGAGCCTCTGATGATGCCTTTTTCGGCAATCGACGCCCGCTCGTTTTGAGGCCGTCCCCACAACTCCTCGATCTTTTCGCCTAGCGGATAATGATGCGCTGGCGTTAGACCGTCGGTGATAGCATGCGCCATCCAAGCCGCCTCAAAGGCTGCCCGCACATTATTACGCTTTTTAAGCGCCTGCACCAAATTGGCATAATGATCCATAATCATCTCGACTAGCGCCGTATCGCTGGGGTCGCTGGGGTCGATAAAATGCCACGGCTCATCGACGCCTGGACTTTTGCGCTTGATGCCGTCGGGGCCGTTGTTGCCTTCGAAATGCAAAATATCCTTGGCAGAAGGAAAACCGCGGCCAACCCTTGATATTTTGCGCAAATCGCGGCGAGCAATCCGGTCGATTTTCTGATGCACGCCTATGAAATTACCCGAATGCGAACGAAAAGTAGTACCGCTGTACATGCATTGTATTATAGCACGCCGTTTGGCAGCGGCTCGGCAAAAGGCAAAAGACAGATAGAACTTGCCAAACATAAGCATTGTGCTATATACTTGGTTTTAAGTTACAGAGAGCCTACAGATACAAAACATCAGCATTCCTCGGAGGTTAAGTATGCGAAACAGCAAAACCAGCAAACAAACTATAGTCATATCGATTATCGCCGTATTGACAATTATCAATACGATTCTGATAGGTGTAATATTTTTTATTCAGAGCAACAAGTTTTGGTCGGTTGACTATATAACCGAAAACCACACGAGGCGTATAATCAATCTAGAAAAAACAATTAAAAAACTCGAAAATAATTCTAATTAAGCGTTGTCACCCGCTGGTTGTGGCGGACGCGTGCTTCTAGTGCTGGGTAATTTGATAGCGGTTCGCCTGATTCAATGAAGCGCTTAGCGGCCTTTTGAGCGCGGGCGATCAGCTGCGTGTCGGCTAACGTAGCAATCTGCAAGTTTAGTGCGCCGTGCTGCATGCGTCCGTAAATCTCGCCCGGGCCGCGCAAGCTCATATCGACCTCTGCTAAATGGAAGCCATCGTTGGATTTTTCTATTTCCCGCAAACGCTGCGACGGTTTGTTATTCGTGCTCATCATCAAGTAGCAGTAGCTTTGGTGCTGGCCGCGGCCGACCCGCCCGCGCAGCTGGTGCAACTGTGCTAAGCCAAATTGGTCGGCGTCCTCAATCATCATAATCGTAGCGTTTGGCACGTCGACACCAACCTCGATGACGGTAGTACTAACCAAGATGTCATATCGTTGATCTTTGAAAGCTTGCATGATCTGATCTTTTTCGCTAGCGGTCATCTTGCCGTGCAGCATAGCGATGCGGCGGCGGCCAAAAATGCTATTTTTGAGTCGCTTGTATTCGGCTTCGACGCTTTTGCGGTCGCTAGAATCGCTATCGGTAATTAAGCTGCAAACTACGTAAACTTGGCGGCCCTGGGCAATTTGCTGGTCGATAGCAGTATAAGCGGCCTCGCGCGAAGGCGGCGAAATAATCTTAGTAAGAATCGGCCGGCGGCCGCGCGGCAACTCGTCGAGGACGCTGACGTCTAGTTCGCCGTAAACAGTTAGCGCTAAACTGCGCGGAATCGGCGTAGCAGTCATCGCTAAGAGGTGCGGCATGACAGCAGTTATTGATGGTTTTTTTGCGTCTAGCGGGGCGCTCGATACACTTTCCTCACCTCCGTGTCTCGCTCGCGAGCCTGGGGCTGCGCGCCCGGTCTCTCGAGACGAGCCAGCGGTAATAGTCACAGGTTCAGAAAGCGTGTCGAGCACCCCTGTTTCTAGTCGCTCGTTCTTAACCTTCATCAGCAGCCTCTGCCGTTGCTCTACGCCGAAGCGGTGCTGCTCATCGATAATCACGAAGCCCAGGCGGTGAAACTCTACTTTATTCTGGATAAGTGCGTGTGTGCCGACAACCACATCAACCGCGCCGCTTGCAATTTGCTGGTAGAGCGTTTGGCGGGCTTTACCCTTGACGCTGCCGATCAGCAACCCGACCGTCACGCCGAACGGCTCGAGCAGTTTAGCTAGCGTCTGGGCGTGCTGCCGCGCCAGAATCTCGGTCGGCGCCATAAACGCCGTCTGATAACCAGCGCTCGCCGCCTGCCGCGCTGCCAATCCGGCCACCACTGTCTTGCCGCTGCCGACATCGCCTTGCAACAAGCGATTCATCGGCCTAGAATTTTCGAAATCTTGCAAGATGTCCCAGGCGGCGCGGCGCTGAGCGTTGGTTAGCGTAAATGGCAGTTTCTTGACAAAATCCTGCACGACAGACTTTTCAAACGGAATCGCGAAGCCAGCTAGCTTCTGGTTGTCAATTTTGTTGAGCTGGCTAGCCAAAACCAGTTCGAATAGCTCTTCGAAGGCTAAGCGCTGACGAGCCTGCTCAACTTCCCTTTCGTTGCGCGGAAAATGCATCGCCGAAATTGCCGCCGCGCGGTCGAGCAACTTCTCGTTCTTGACGACGCTTGGCGGCAGAGTTTCGGGCAAAACACTCATTAGCGGGCGCAATTGCTCGATAACTTTGCGTACTGTTTGCGATTTTAGCCCGCGCACCGCGTGGTACACCGGCAGCAAACGATCGACTTGTACTGGCAGCTCCTTGGATAGCTCGGCCGTCGGGTTGGCCAGCTGGTAGCGGCCGTAGTTATACTCAAACGTGCCGCTGAAATAAAACCACTCATCGCTGCTGCCTAGCTGCTGCACTCGGTACGGCTGATTGAACCAAATAGCGTTGAGCTTGCTGGTGTCGTCGGCCAGCACCGCCGTAGTCAGACGCAGTCCGCGGCGGACTGGCCGAGTGCTGATTTGCTGGCAGCGAGCGCGGATTGTTACCTTACCGGGTTGCAACTCGGTAATCGGTGTCACGTTAGTGAAATCCTCGTGCTTGCGCGGCAAAAACAGTAAAATATCGCCAACCGTTTCGAGCCCCGCCCGCCGCAGCTCGGCCGCGGTTTTGGGGCCGACACCTTTGATTTGATCGAGGCTAGTTGCTAGATTCATGAGTTTATTGTACTAGTTTTCAGGAAAATTGCGAAAAAGTATTGACAATTTCACCACTCTATGCTATATTAATACTAGCTTTTCGCTCAAGGTTAAACCAAATAAAAGGGCGGAAGGTTGCCCTTTTTACCTTGAGCATGATTCGAAGGAGGAATCATGAGCATCATCGTCCTCGCCGTCGCCGTCCTCGCCGTCCTCGCCGTCCTCGCCGGCGTCGTCGTCCGCCGCAAGGCGGACGACGACCTGACCGCCAGGGTCAAGGCCCTGGCGGTCAGGGCCAGGAGTGCCGATTCGGCCTTGGCCGAGGCCGAGGCCGAGGTCGCCAAGGCCAAAGAGGCCTTGGCCTTGGCCGAGGCCGAGGCCAAGGCGGCCAAGGTCCAGGCCGATGCGGCCTGGGAACTCTGGGGAGCAGCTGCCAAGCTGCTCCAAAAAGATAACGGCGACAACCCATTCAAGGGGAGCCGCCCCGACAAGGGCTAAGCCCGCCAGAAAATAGCTCGCCGAATTGGAATTCAACATTGGTTGAGACACTTAACCGTATTAAGTGTTTCCCGGGTTGATATAAAACCCAATTCCGGTTTGAGCCAATTTCGGCGGGCTATTTTCTT
>NZ_PQNZ01000057.1:0-4919 GCF_004138385.1 Candidatus Nanosynsacchari sp. TM7_ANC_38.39_G1_1
CGTCGTCTAATAGTAAGCATGAAAAACAATATTTTAACCCTGAAACAACCCACCAAGAAGTTAAGGAGAATATTGATACTAAGAAAAAGGAGAGAGAACCTGCTAGCGCCGAAAAATCTCGAGAGCTAAACGAAGCTCGCCACGAGGCGCTCAATGAGGCTAGAGAAATTGCCCAAGAACGTAAAGAAAACAAAATAAAAACCAATGAAGTCAGTCCAGAGAAGAAACGCCGCGGCCCTACCTCTAAACAAGAGCGCAAAGCCGCCTTCGACAAGACTATGACCGAGATTCAATCCGAAATGTCACCTGCCAGCAGAACTTTCAGTAAAGTTATTCATAACCCCGCCGTCGAAAAGAGCAGCGAAGTGATTGGTAATACTGTAGCACGTCCTAATGCCATATTGTCAGGGTCAGCTGCAGCTTTTATCCTTACAGCTGGTATATATTTAGTCGCTAAGCACTTCGGATATTCGCTATCTGGCACAGAGACCATTGCCACCTTCGTCTTAGGGTGGGTTATCGGCTTGATTTACGATTACATTCGCGTCCTAATATTCGGTAAATCCAAGTAACTTTTGCCAACTAACGTAATTTTATCGAAACTTCACCGCTATTGTCGCTGTCGCGCATATTTAAAGTATTACTAGCAGGCTGTTGTGGTGTCGAAATCGAACCATTATCTGCAATTGGCTCTGTCGGCAAATTGACACTCTGCGTAGCAGAATTAGCATTAGGAGACTCACCAACTTGCGGCGGTACAGTAACTGCTGGCGGTACTGCACCAAGCTGTGACTGTGTCAAATTTATTGGATTATTAGACGGCTGCTGCGGAAGCTGTTGTAGCTGCGACTGAGCTGGCAAGGTACTGCTAGAAGCACGAGAATAAGCGTCAGTATAATTTTGAGATTGAGCGGGTCCAGCGGCCGCCACATTGCCAGTCGAAGACATCGGCGGTTTAGCATTAGCTGGTAGCGGCGAAGATACTGGACGCGGCGTAGTGCTATTTCTACCGGTTACTTGCTTGCGTTTCGCTAACCATTCATCCAAAAAAGATGAACTACTACTCGGTGCTATTTTATTAGGGGCGTTAGCAGCGGCTCCAGCCGTATTTTTCAACTGTTTATTATTTCCAGAAGATTGATTCATGCTAGTACGTGCCGCTATCTCACGCTCAACTTGAGCCCGCGGATGTCCGTATTTTGCAGCCGACAGTCTGCGCAAAGCATCGCCCAACTGAGCATTTTGGTGGCCCATCGGGGGAATCCATGCCATACTAAACGGCGCAGACGGCACACCTTCAATCTGGGCGACACAGACAGATTCAAAGTTTGGCAATTTCGTCAAATCTTCCGCATCAAACACTGGTGTATAACGCTTAACCATAATCTCTGCGTCGGTTATACCAATCCGGCCGGTGATAGTTGTACCAACGTTACCGAGAATAGCCTCGCGCAGTTCTTCCTTCAGCTGCGTCATGAACTGATTAGCTAATACTAAGCTCAATCGATATTTGCGAGCCTCGCTCAAAATAGTCTCGAAGCTATCAGTCGCAAAGTTCTGAAACTCATCAACATACAGCGTAAAATCTTTGCGCTCGTCCTCTGGAATCTTGGCCCGCGCCATCGCTGCAGCCTGAAACTTCATCACAAAGACAATACCAAGCAATTTAGAGTTAAGATCGCCTAATTTACCTTTCGATAAGTTCACCAGCAAAATCTTGTTATTATTCATAATGTCTTGAAAGTCAAAGCCGCTTTTTGTCTGGCCAATAATATTACGCATAGCATCATTGCTAATAAACGGGCCAAATTTAGCAATAACCCAGCTGATGACCTCGCCTGCCTCGCTTGATCGCTGCGATGCCGGAAACTCCTTTGTCCAAAAATCTAACACCTGCTGGTCGGTAACGTATTTCAGCTTGTTATTTCTGAAACTATCATCAACCAAGAGCTTCGGTATGTCGACAAAAGTACCACCCGCCGGATCGCTCATTAATAACAGCGCGCAGTTACGGAATATATGCTCCAACCGCGGACCAACGATACCAGTATGTCCTGGGTCATACAAACCATAAAGCATACCGATAGCCTCTTGTACCAAAAAGTCTTTTTGGTCTGGGTGGTCAAACTCAAACATATTTAGACCAATCGGATTGTCCATATCGCTTGGGTTGAAATAAATAATGTCTTCAACGCGCTCCTTTGGCACCTTTTCTAGCAAATGCTCCGCAAGGTCCCCGTGCGGATCAACCAGGGCAAAACCCCGCCCATCCAGCATATCTTGGTAGGCTAGATTTTCCTGCAAAACTGATTTACCAACACCCGTCTGTCCAATAATATGTATATGGCGCCGGCGGTCTTTATCGCTGAGCCTAATCGGCTTCTTAACACCGCGAAATTCGTTGTATCCTAACAGCAAACCAGTCTCCATCACCTGCGTCGGTCCATCGACTTGCTTACTCATCTGGCGCTTGACTTGCGAGCTTGGAATACTATTCTGATCCGGCAAATGAAAAATCGTCGCCAGCTCTACGCTATTTAATATATTCTTATTAACCTGCTGCGGGAAGAAACGAAAAATATAAGACGAAGTTAGTTCTTCGATGTTTTTTGCTAACGTGAATTTAAATCCGTTAAACGTCGGCGAGTCAAATAATGCAAATGCTGCGACAATATTTTTCAATATTACCTGAGAACGGGCTGCTGTATTAGACGAGACAACAGCCCGTATCAGTACCTCGTACCCTGGATAACGGGTTTTTTCTTGAATAGCATCAACAGTCGCCTGTTCAACAGAGTTAAGCGGCTTTTTATCCTCTGGCTTTTTGTCGTCGCTCTCTGGCGGCTTCCATAGAGACTCCATAATTTCGCTCGGCGAGAAGAACACCGAAAGTCCAGTCTTTTTTTTATCTTTGTCTTCTATGATTTTTTCAGAGACAGAAACTGCCGACTTGGCCCATCGCTCATTAGCTGGACGAATTAATATTTGGATACCTATACCATCTTCGCGAGTTGCTGCTGATAAAGCATTCAGCAATGCGCGCGATGCATCACGTTTAGATTCCATGTATGTTGCAATAGGATAAGCAAAGTTCTTCCTCAAAGTAAACTCGCCACCAATCGTACCGCTCATCTTACCGACCTTGCTAAAAACAGTATGCTCCGATACCTCTTCTAGCCGAGCCGATGGGTAGGCCGCTGCAATTGCCTGGCGAACTACCTCGGTGAGCACTGTAGGTACAACAGCATAATAGAACACCAAGCCATCGCGAGCCACTATTTCAAACGACAAATGTCTCTGCCCATAAATCTTACTCTTAAAACCTTTAGTGGCAGTACTGGATATAATATTGTACATAACCTGAGCTTGCGACAACACTTCTTCCGTCAAATCTCGTTTATCACGCCCGTCGCTAACAATATCATCGCTAGCTGGCGGCAGATGAATTAATATCGGCACCATCTTAAGCCCGCGCTCATAGTTCTTCGCCTCACGAAGAGTATTACGATAGACCATAAACACGACAAAAGACCCTAGCCCGATCACCAAAGCTATTGCAAACAATGTTACAAGAGTGCCTATCCCGCCGCCAGACACTACCTAATCCTCTACTTTCCCTATTTCGCGCCCGTAGCGTTTCCTTATATATTCTATCTGAAGTTTGCCGATCTCAACCTCGCGACGATACGGGTCGTCTTTGGTCTCTGCGATAATCTTCTTAGCTTTATCAACCCACTCCTTTTCAATAAGGTCATCATCATTGGCTATCAGCGCTGCGGCGTCATCAGATGTCGCAGACTGAGCAGCGCCAGGATCCACGGTTGGCTGAACTATAGGAATTGGCTGAGGTAGCACAATTTGAGGAACCGCATTAGCAACAGCCTCTGCAGAAGCAGCATTCATCACTTCTCTAGAAGTATTTTGCTTCTCAAGATTACCGCCATCTATGCCAAAAGTAGGTGTCTCGTAACTATTCTGCGGCAGCACCTCTCTCTGCACAGGAACTTGTTCTCTTATACCCGGTTCCATATTAAGTAAATTATACCATATGCGTTTACAATTTTTCTAGGCCTCAGTCCTCACTTCACACGCTTCTGATGCCTAACATACAAAAGAGCCAACAATACAAAGAGCGTAATTAATACATATGTACCTGCTTGAATTTGTCCTATTGATTGCACAGCAACAATCACAGTCGGCGCCAACGCTAACACTGCACCATACATTAAGGTATACATGTCATCAGCACTCCGCTTAGACGGCTCAGATTTATGCTTACTCACAATCTTGTTTATAAATAGAAGCAAGAGAGTCAATGTGCAAGTAAGAAATATATATATTAATACAAACACAACAACTACAATAGCTGGACCAACTTTGGACGGCGCGGTCGTCTGCGTTATTGCTAGCAACACCACTAACGACAAAAACATCAAAAATGCAATTAAGCGTTTATACATGATTTAAATAATAACACCTAGGAGGCAAAAGCAGCGTCGCAATATAACGAAGCACCTTTGTAAACAACTATTAGGGTCGCTGCAACAACTGCTTTTTGCCCGATTGACCGCTCGCACTTAGCGAGCAAAAGACTTGCGATCGCGCAGACCTACATCACACACCTGATGGTCACTGACATCGCAATCTCAAGGATTAATCAGGTGTGTAATGCGCGCACATATCGCGCGCTCAACGCCTTTTTTAATAGGCGGAGCTTAGGTGGAACCATAGTATTAGTTATATATTTGGCGCCACCTAGTTTCCGTCGATTATTATCGTGGAGGCTTATTTGGTTGGTATTGTTTTGCTTTTTTGTTTTTCTAAAAGCTTACTCACACTATAGCAAATCAATGATAAAAAGTCAACGTCTATCGTAATATAAATATTGTTATTTATACTACAGCTCACTATTTTACTAT
>NZ_PQNZ01000058.1:0-4911 GCF_004138385.1 Candidatus Nanosynsacchari sp. TM7_ANC_38.39_G1_1
AATAACGAAAAATTAACAAATGGCCACCTTTTTCACGTTGCTTCACAATCGAAAACATTTACTGCCACGGCCGTGATGCAGCTGCAGGAGCGCGGCAAGTTGCGCATTGATGATTCAGTGACAGAGCATCTACCGTGGCTGGCGCAGCATAGCGACCAGCGTTGGCGCGACGTAACCTTGCGTCAATTGTTGAGTCACTCAGCAGGTGTAATTCGCGACGGTCAGGCGTCAGGCTTTTGGCAGTTCCAAGGAGAATTTCCAGATAAAGACGAGTTCAAGCAGCAAATCATGCAATCACAGCTAGTGTTTGAACCAAACTCTAAGTTTAAGTATTCCAACTTTGGTTTTGGCTTGCTGGGTTTGGTGATTGAACGAGCCAGCGGTAAGCCGTACGCTGATTTTGTGGCGGAAAACATCATCGCGCCGCTTGACTTAACGCAAACCACTGCGGAATATTCGCCGGAACTTCGTATGGCTACTGGCTATAGTAGGTTTGATTTGCAGCAGCAGCGTCGTCCGTTTCAACACGTCACAACTGGTGTATTACAGCCAGCCACAGGATTTTGCTCAACGGCGCATGACTTGGTAAAGTTCTTTGCTGCTCTGCAAATTGGCTCAGGTAAACTATTGAGCGACACTTCTAAAAGGGAAATGCAGCGCCCATCGTGGCAAGTCGCCGAAGAAGCAAACGCAGGAAGTTACGGATTGGGTGTTGATATCGCAAAAGCTAAAGATGGTAAGCGGCTCGTCGGTCATAGCGGCGGTTATCCAGGATTTGTCGGCCGTACCTGGTCGCGGATAGACGACGGAATAACTGTTTCGGTGCTGGCGAACGCGTATGATACAGCGCCAGGAATAGTTGCAAATTCGATATTAGGAATTATTGATCAATTTGGTGACGCTTCTGATAAAAAACGTCGAAAGTTTGAAGCGCGGTTCGTTAACGATTACGGCGTATATGAAGTTGTTGATACAGAAAAAGGATTGAGGGGTTTATGGTCTAATGATTGGCAGCCATTCAACATGGCTGAAGAGCTGGAAATAGTCGATGACACCATCTTAAATATTGCGAAGGGTAATCATTCTAGCTATTTTGGCGAACTGATGAAATATGAGTTTGACGCCAAAAATAAACCTTCCGCCATGTATCGCAGTGGCGCCAAGAATCATATTATTCTAGACGGCGATATAAAAGTATGAAAGGATTTTCATGTCAAACATAGAATACGAAGCAAAAATATATGATGTCGATCCCGCCGATATCATAGAAAAGTTGACAAGTCTCGGCGCTAAGGAAGTCGGTAATTACAATTTTTGCCGTTACGTATTTGATACGATTCCAGCTAAGCCAGATCGCTGGGTTCGGTTGCGCTCTGATGGTAAACAGGCGACTTTGACCGTCAAAGAAATAACCGCTGCCACTATTGACGGTACTCACGAGTGGGAAGTTGAAGTGTCTGATATGGAAACTACACTGGAAATATTAGCAAAAATCGGCATTAAACCGCGCGGTTATCAAGAAAACAAACGCCAAGAATACGACCTCGACGGTGTTCAGGTTGTCATCGACCGCTGGCCGAAGTTAAAGCCATATGTCGAAATAGAAGCGAACAGCGTAGTGGAAGTGGTAAAAACGGCAGCGCTGCTTGGCTTTGCTGAGAGCGATTTGATAACGAAAAGCACTTCTGATTTATACCGGAATATCGGTATAGACATCGAGAAACTTGCGGAATTAAAATTTGATAAATAGACTGGTCTGCGAAATAAGTATATGAGTAAAACGAAACTACCAACCGACTCTCAAATTAAAAACTTGCACAAAAAATACGCCAAAACTGATGCTGATTTCGTGTTGATTTACACTCACTGTCAAGTGGTTGACGCAATTGCGGCGCAGCTTTTAGACACTAAGCCAAATTCTCAGATCGACCGCGATTTGTTGCACGTTGCTTGCATGCTTCATGATATCGGCGCGTATGATGTTCTGGAAAACGGCAAATTTGTTGACGGCGTTCGCCACGGCGTGATTGGTGAAAAGATTCTGCGAAATGAAGGTTTTCCCGAACAAATTTGGCGGTTCGCTTCGCACCATACTGGCGTAGGCTTGACCGAGCAGGATGTAATTAACCAAAACTTGTCCATTCCGCCAGCCGACTATACCGCTAACACGCCCGAGGAGCGGCTGCTAATGTACGCCGACAAATTTCATTCCAAAAGCAAATCACCCAAAGAGCCACCATATTTTTGCACGTTTGAATGGTATTATAATCTGGTGCAAAAATTTGGCAGCGATAAACAAGCCAAATTTCAGGCGCTAGCAGACGAGTTTGGCAAACCGGATATTACACTTGTCGCCAGTAAGTTTGGTTTTAGTATTAAAGATGTAAATTAGCGTCAGGATAATTGCCGGTATGTTTGCACCGCTTTAGGCAAATATGTATAATCTATACAGATTATGAATGATAGCGAAGTGCCCGCGGTAGGCAAGCAAGTGATCGTTGCCTGCGCGTTTATTCATCACAATTTTGACGGCGTTGAGAAGATCTTTATGCCTAAGCGTGCTGCGACGAAGAAGTTTATGCCAAGCGTGTTTGAACTGCCTGGCGGTCATGTGGATTTTGGAGAAGATATCGTGGCTGGATTGAAGCGCGAAATTCGCGAAGAATTCGGCAAGACTATTACGGTTGGCAATCCGTTTGCTGCATTTACGTATCATAATTCGGTGAAAGGTTCGCATTCAATTGAAGTAGTATATTTTGCACAATTTGACGACATCGGCAATATTAAACTAAATCCGAAAGACCACAGCGAATATAAATGGCTATCGTTTGACGAGCTGCCGAAGGTATTTGGGAATGGTAAAGATGAAACTGACGAAGAAATCCAGCTGATAAAACGCGGCTTTGCCTTGTTGAATGGTGCTCAGTTGAAATTTTAGCCAAATGCCGGTCAACATTGAAAAATCCAGAAAAGATATGGCAGCTGTCTTTACGCGCGTGAAAAATAAATTGGCGCCAGTGCTTGCGGACAGTTCGCAAATTCATCATGTCGGCAGTACCGCGGTACCTAGTTTGGACGGTAAAAATATCCTAGACATCCTTATTTCTGCTAAAGATAGCGAACATATGAACGAGCTGCGGGGTAAACTGGTAGAGATTGGATATTTTCCTTCATTAAATCCAAGTTCCCGTCAAGGGTATATCTTCCTGGCGTCCCGACAAGAAGAAACTGGCGAGGGCGATATCCATATTCACCTCGCGGTCGCGAATACTGAAACGCACGATAACTTCTTAATCATCAGAGATTATCTAAGGTCTCACAATGACGAAGCTGATCAATATTCAAAGATAAAATATCAATATGCCAAGCAAGCAAATTACGACAGATCAGCGTATAAAAAGCTCAAAGCAGCCTACGTTGATGAACTTTTACAGCGTGCCAGAAAGTGGAAAAATGGCGGCTAATCTCCTTCTTCACATCCCGCACGCTTCGCTGTGTTTACCGCCAGATTTTTGGCGCGATGTTACGGTTGATCGGGAAATTATCGATCACAATCTACACTTTATAGCTGATTGTAAAGTGGACGAACTTGCTAGGGATATTGATTGCCATAAAGTAACAGCCAAGTATTCGCGGTTATATTGCGACGTTGAGCGGTTTCAAAATGACGCCGATGAACCGATGGCGAGGCTGGGTATGGGCGCGGTATATACACATTTACCGGGAGGTGCGCAGTATCGCCAGGTAATACCTGAGCGCCGCGAGGAAATTATCAGGCAAGCGTATGAGCCTCATCATGTACAGCTAAACAAATTGAGCCAAAAAATTGTTGCTCAGCATGGCTCGTGTATGATGATTGATCTGCATAGCTACAGTGATGATTTGGTGCGAAAATTGTTTGGCTATACGGAAAATCTGCCTGATATCTGCCTGGGTTATGACGATGAATGGTTTAGTGAAAATGATGCCTTAAAACTGAAAACGTATATAGAAAAACTGGGCTATAGCTGCGCGCTAAATTATCCGTATGCGGGTGCGCTGGTGCCGATGGATTTTTACCGCGATAAAAAGCCAGGACTGCGCTCAGTCATGTTGGAGATTAATCGGCGTATTTACCTGGATGGTGAAACGGTGCGCCAAGAATCAGTGCACGACATTGGTAAAATAATCAAATATATCGCCAATGAATTTTAAGGGTTATAGCTGAACACCCAGCCACGTCGCCAATATCTCGCCGGCAAAGTACGCCAGTCCAGAGGCGACCGCTCCCAGGAGTAAGGTGATGGTAGCTTCCCGCAACGGTGATTGCTTGCCGACTTTGCCCTTAATAAAGCCGATTGTTAAGAAAGTAATTGCCGTTAGTAGCGAGCTGATATAGAATAGGGTGGTGCTTGGTGCTTTCATAGCTGCAATCACGTCGATCAAGTAGATTAGTACTGGCACGCTGCCGACTGCCACGAAAGCCAAGAATGTAGCTAAACCGATAATTTTGGGAGAAGCCTAAGGAGTAATCTATGATTGAAATCGAAGCCAAATTCAAATTATCTGACAATATGATTCGTGACAAGCTCATTGCGGTCCTAGAAAGTCAGTTTGTCGCACCCGCCTCAGTCAAACACCAAATCGATACGGTTTTTCTACTACCTGAGCAGGTTGACGCACCAATTATTCCTGGCTCAAAGATTATGCGAATACGCGACATCCTCGACCCAAAAACCGGTGAGTTGCAGCGGAGCTTGATGACGCTAAAAATCGAAGGGCAGGCGAAATTAGTATCTGATGAATATGAATTTGCGGTTGACGACGGCGACATGGCACGCCAAATGCTCACAGCACTGGGCTGGCAAGAGGTTGTTACGGTTGATAAAGTCCGCCTTGAATCGAAAACTGAGGACTATACGATTTGTGTCG
>NZ_PQNZ01000059.1:0-4386 GCF_004138385.1 Candidatus Nanosynsacchari sp. TM7_ANC_38.39_G1_1
TTTTGTGATAGCTGAAATAAACGACGAGCATAAATCAAATTTATATCAAGAGCACTAGCAATGCTTTTCACTGTCAAGCCACCCGTTTCCATAACCCCCTCCAATCACAATTTTATATATACAATAATACCATTTTCCGCCCCAACATTGAAGCCGACTCAATCCAATTCTCCAAATTTTAGCGTATAATAAGAATCATATGGAGCGTATTCGACAGCAAAAAGAAACTGTCAAAACTGCCGCTGCTGGTATCGGCGCGCTATTGAAATTGCCGCGCTACAGCGTGCTGGCGGCGGGGTTTTCTTTGGTATTCGCCATTGTTATTTTCTTTGCGATTAACGGCAACTTCTATGGACCGTTGTTTTTATCGCGGCTGCCAATCGTCGATAAATTCGCTGTTGCCGGCAATATGCTCGCCGAACTATTCAAGCAAGGTTTCACCACGCCAAACGGCGCGCTGCTGCTAATCGTCTCTATTCTACAAGGCTTATCGCTTTCAGCTGTAATATTTACAGCACGGCGCAACAAACGCAACGAACAAGACGTAGCCCGCCAACTCAGCGTCAGCGGTATTGCCTCGATCGCTGCCGCTATCGGCCTCGGCTGCGTACCGTGCGGAACCTCATTAATCTTGCCAATTGTTACTCTGTTTTTCTCGGGCGCAGCGGCTGCTACCGCCGCCAATGTCGCCGGCACTATCGTACTCGTATTAGCGCTTGCACTTAGCCTGGCATCGCTTTACAAATCTGGACAAATCGCATTCGTTTATGCACAATTAGCCAAACAGGAGGAAAAATCATGAATCATCAACAAGAACGCGGCATTGCCCCAATTTGGATTGTTTTATCGATCATCGTCATCGGCATCGTCGCTTTATTTATCTACGGTATTGTCAACCGTCCGCCGAACCAACACATCGGCAACGGTAAACCATGGAACGAACATATGTCGCAAGGCTCGGCAGATGCGAAAAATGTGTTTATCGATTATACCGATTACTTCTGCTCGTTCTGCGCCCAGGTTGAAGACGCTACCAGCAGTGATTCTTTCAAAAACGACTATATCAAATCCGGCAAATTACGCTACGAACACCGAATCGTCACTTTGCTAAAAGATAAAGTACCAAACACCGAACAAGGCGCTAAAGCCGCGTTCTGCGCCGCCGACCAGGATAAATATTGGCAATACACTCACGACATCGTGCCGCGTATCAAAACAGACTACTTCGACAAAGGTATCGGCGTCAAAAATGTCGCTGTGCCAAAGGAAATCCCGCTGCTACCGCTCAGCTACTTCGAAACATCTGCCAAGAACGCCGGCCTGGACACCGCCAAATTCACCGATTGTATGAAAGGCGACTCCCACCAGCAAGAAATTAACGACAACACGCAAAAAGCCCTGTCGCTTGGCGTGAACGGCTTACCGTACATGGTCATCAACGACTACCAGACCAGCGGCTTCGCCGGCGGCGAGAATGGACTGAAGGCGATCTTGAAGGCTGGCGGCATTAATTAATGCTAAAATTTCTCAATTCATTTTCAGCGCCGCTGATCGGATCTTTAAGTTTCTGGCCTTTTTTATGCATCCTCTTGACCATACCATTCATCATTTCACGGCTGATCATGCGCCGGCGCGTAACGTGGTCGTATGTATTCTTTTCCTACGGCTCAATTCTCTATTTCACAGGGCTAATCTTTTTTACGTTATCGCCAGTACCAAAAGACCCGATTGCCTTTTGCCAAACATATCACATCCAGCCACAACTTATCCCCTTCAACTGGGTTAACGACGTTGTTCAGCCTAACAAAGATACCCTATATATCACGCTGCAATTAGTCATGAATATCGTTTTCTTTGTGCCGCTGGGCATTTTTATGAAAGCGTATTTTCACAAGCATTGGAAATTTGCGTTGCTAAGCGGCTTTCTTTTATCGATGCTAATAGAAGTGACGCAGCTAACTGGCGTGTTCGGTTTATATCCTTGTAGTTATCGGCTGTTTGATGTTAATGATTTAATAACCAATACCTTTGGCTGCTTGCTCGGATTTATGTTGACATGGCTAATCGGTTATAAAGTTCCCAGCGTCAAACTCAGCGACGAAAACTACGCCGCTCCTAATCGCCGCAATAAATTCTTAGCTAGCTGCATCAATATAGCCCTTATTATCTTCGCCTCAGTAGTTACCCGGTCGCTAGTTTATCCGTTTTTCATAGACACCATACAACCTGGTAGGTTCTATCTTTCAGAGCTAGGGATCTGGATTCTTATCCACTTGTTTATCATACCAAGGATTGCCAAAGGCTGGACGATTGGGAGTTATCTGGTCGGCATCCAACCGAAACGCCAGCGCAAAAGCGATAAACAACAGCCAAAAGACGACGCTAACCCAGAAAATTAACCTTTCAGCTGCCGCATAAATCCGCGCAGCTGCGACGATGTCCGTTCAATCCTTTCGCTTGTCCAGTATTTATCCGGCGTGATATTATCGTCGCCAGTTGATTCCTCTTTGTAGCGGCCGATAATCTTGCCGTTCTTGACAATCGATACGTCTGGCACAAATATCCGCGGCTTGCCGTTATCGTCTTTATCCAAATACGGTTCTAGTTTCTTGACTAATTTTTGGTAAACCTCGCTATTATTGGCGCGAGCGTCGCGGATGTTCAGGTAGTGTATTTTAGCAACACCCTCGGCGCGGGCGGCTTGGTCAACATATTCGCTCAAGCGCTGGCACCACGGACATTGCGGAAAACCCAAGAAAACCACGCCGCTGCCGTTATTAAAGATATCGAGGACTTCTTTATCGCTGGCATAAACGAAGCGATTATTCGCCGCCACTCGCGGATACTCTGATTTGAATTTGGCGGCGTCGGACATGATCTGAGATTGGTTTCTTGTGTTTTTTATATTACGATTATGTTTTGTCCAATACGATAGCCCAAACAGACCACCAATTAGTGTAACCAAGACAATGGCTAAAATTATTTTCTGTTTTCTGTTCATGGTAATTCTATAATATCGAACTGAATCATAGTTTTCCATACCCCACCGCATATGAATTAGCCGAAAGGCTACCAAAGTCATAGATGCAATGATAAACATCTCTATCATGACACCAGTGAACATCGTAGAATCCCCGAAGCAAACTATTGCAAACCCGATAAATATCGCTCCTATGCCTAAGAATGTATCGCGCCACGACATAAATGATTTTATTTTCAACGCCCCAAAACAAGCTAAAAGTAAGGATATCAGAGCTATCATCACCCTTAGCTCGCTCATACCAAGCTATTCCCACCTGAACAACTTAATCGCCGCGATGTAAACGACGACAATCCAAGCAGTAACAGTACCAATTTGTGGCAGCACTCCAATGAGGTTAGCATGCTCGGTCATAATCAGGCGAAAGCCATCAACAATCGACGACATTGGAACAAATTGTGTTACGTTACGTAGCCATTCTGGGAAAAGAAACGACGGAATAAAGGCGCCAGACAGGAACATCATCGGGAAAGAAATTAGGTTGGTTAACGGCGCAGATTGATTTTCATTCTTCGCCCAACTGCCAATCATTAAACCTAAGCCCACCATCATCATCGCCGAAACTACTGACATTAATGAAAACAGCAACCAATCGCCCCGCATATTAAAGTGGAATACTAATACGCCGACAATAACCATCATAATCAAGCTAAGCATTGAAACGATTAAATAGTGAATCGCCATAGCTATAATCAGCTGGCCCGAGGTAAACGGCGCCGCACGCAGACGGCGGTAAGATCCGCGCTGCTTTTCTGCCGGCATTTGGTTAGCCAGACCGAAGATACCCATACTCATCAAACTAAAAGCCAGCAACCCAGTAAATGTATAATCAAATGACTTTAGGTGTTCATCACCAACAGCCTTGCCAACAGCCTTCAGCGGCGCTTCTGGCTGTCCCAAATGCTTGTTTATTCCGTTGACAATTTGGCTCATTACTGCAGTTAAGGTGTTACCAGTTTGTTCCGAACCTTTGGCATACAGCACGTTGATCGTGCCCATCGGGCGAGCATCCTTGCCTTCTCCCTTCACTTCGCCAAAGCCGCTCGGTAGCTCAATGATGCCGTTCAGTTCTGAACGCTTCAACTTCTCGCGGGCCTCGTTCATATCCTTGACGTCTTTAATTTTAAGAATCGAGTCTTTGGCATTGTCTTTAGCGCCTTTGACGAAGTTTTTAGCAAATTCTGTCTGCGAATTATTGATAATCGCAATGTTGAAGCTGGTCGATTGATTATTAAAAATCGAACCGAACACCAACAAGAAGATTAGCGGAAACAGGAAGGTAAAGAACAGCGACATTTTATCGCGGATGAAACGTTTTTGCTGGGCGCGTACTTGCCCGAATACAC
>NZ_PQNZ01000006.1:0-22654 GCF_004138385.1 Candidatus Nanosynsacchari sp. TM7_ANC_38.39_G1_1
ACGACGTACAATATTCTTATGGATATGTCAGAGCTGATTGAAGATTTCATGGAGTATCTCCAAATTGAACGCGGACGATCGATCAAGACTAGCGAGGCGTATCGCCACTATCTAGAGCGTTTTCTAGAATTCGCTGGGTTCGACTTAAAGGTTGATAATATCCGCCCAGAGCTGGTCAGAAAATATCGCTTATGGCTCAATCGCTATCAGACAGATCGCGGCGACACTTTATCGCTTATTACTCAGAATTATCACCTCATTGCCCTGCGAGGTTTCCTGGATTACCTAAGTAAGCGCGATATCGAAAGTATGGCGCCAAACAAAATAGAATTGCCGAGAGTTCACCGCAAACAAGTCACTTTTTTGTACAGCGACGAGGTGCAGCGTATGCTTGATGTAGTACCTAATGATGATAGTTTGCCAGCACTTCGCGATAGAGCCATTCTCGAACTTCTCTTTTCTAGCGGACTGCGCGTATCGGAACTCGTTGGGCTTAATAAAGATCACGTCAATATGCAGCGCCGCGAGTTTACTGTCCGCGGTAAAGGACAGAAGGACCGCCCGGTTTTTATCAGCAAACGGGCAGCTGAACGCGTCCAGGATTACTTATCGGCGCGAACCGATTCTTTACAACCTCTATTCCTGAGCTATAGCCGCAATAGCGGCACGACTAGCACTTCTGGCGATTATCGGCGGCTATCGCAGCGCAGCATTCAGCGAATCATCGAAAAATACGCTAAGCTAGCTGGCATCACCAAACACGTCAGTCCGCACACTATGCGGCATAGCTTTGCGACCGATTTGCTAATGAACGGCGCCGATATCAGAAGCGTACAAAGTATGCTCGGACACAGCAGTATCGCTACCACTCAAGTATATACCCATGTAACCGACCAGCATCTCAAAGACATTTACGAGCAATTTCACACCGACACTGAATAAATTTTTTATTCAATTATCTCTATTGTTCTACGGTTTTACTGCTCTTCTGGAATAACTTTGCATGTTAATGCCGAAGGTACCCCTTGATTAGTTACCGAGAAGTCTTTACAAAGACTGCCTGTAATATCAACTGCATACTCAGGATAATTGATATTGCTAGACGAGCTAATCCGGCTAGATACGCGACGATATACATCACCGGCTCGGCCAGTTGAATCGACTTTTGGCTGCACACCGTCAAATTTAATTGTACCATCGCCGATATTATCAAACGATAGTCTAACATCAGTGTCGTTATAAATACTGGTGATTCGCAAAAAAGCCATTGGATTGCCAGCAACAAGATTGCGCGGCAATGTGACATAGGCCGAACAAGCATACTGATGATTATCAAAAGCTTCCGCTGAACACGTAATTGGCGAGACGCCTGCTGTCGCGTTTGTAGCGCTACCAGCAGCACGAACTGCTTGCGGCGCCACCGCATTAAACGCAGTACTATCTAACAAATTTCTCGGCGCGCGAATACCAGACGGACGCAAGAAGGCAGTCGAGACAATTGAGCTATCAAAACTTTGTTGCCCATTAACTGTCGTGCTCTCTGGAACAACCGCCTGGATGCGTAACAGCGCCGGCGCATCAGCTGGCCATTCCACGCGTTTTGGTAAAGTGTCGCCGCCATCAGCAGACGATATTGTCGACACTTTATCATTTTTCATCATCCATTGAAGCCTAATCATAGAGGTATCTTTGTTGACGTGCAGCGGCACAACGCGCGAACTGCCCTCCTTGAGACTATACACCACATCGCTTGTTTGCGAATCAATCAATACACAAGTATAAGCCTGTCCGCTAATGTATTGTAAGTTAGTACCACTCTTGATAGTGATAGCGGTATTACTTATGCTACTAATTATGCCAGCATCTTGTATTGTACTGCAACGTTTAGCAGCAATCGCCTTACAAGCAGCGCTAACCGAGCCGCTGCGCTGGCAAGCCATAATCGCCCGCTTGCCATCCTCGACGCCCGCCACCGCAGATTCGTAGGCAGTGCGCGACAAGTTATTATTGGAAGCGCGCGATTCTTCTTGAACCATGATGCGAATAAAGCCAGTTGATACTACCATTAATAATATGGCTGTAAACATTACAACAATAATTGAAACTAGGCCGGATTGCTTGGAACGCGTCATGATGCCCTCTCTGTAATTATAGTTTCTGCGAACTGATTAATCGCGCAAAAAGTATAGTTATTAGTCTCTTCAGACTGTGCTAAGCACTGCGCATCGCTAGAATTAATTATGCCATTACGATAGGTATCCTCTTCATAAGTACCAAGCGTATAACCAATCGTATAACCAGCCCGGCTATTACTATCGACGAATAGATCGGTCAAGGAAATATTGTGAATCGCTAGACCGGTATCTTTGTCGCCTAGTACTTCTACGGCATTCATCGGAGCGCCCTTAGTAATCACTTTTGGGTATTGCCCTCTCGTCGCCTTGCATAGAGAGCCATCCGGGTCAGCCACGCGGGCAAAAACGATTTTGCTGCGGCTAGGATCATCGTCGTAAACCACGCCAGCACTAGCGTCCCTTGACCTCAAGTTCTCTGGCGTATTCCAAACATAAGTATAAGAGCCAAAACACAATCGGCCCAAACCACCGGTACCGCTATCGCTAGGAGCCACCTGAACGATATCTCGGCCCTTTGCCGACAAACCATCACGCTTTATCATATCGCCAACCTCGCGGCCAGCAGAATTAATCGTTTTAATCGTGATACCTTTGTGATACATGTTCATCAGCTGTATCGTAGTAGTTGCCACTGCCACCAAAAGTATCGCCACCCCAGTCATAGCTAAAAGCAATTCTACTAAAGTAAAACCCTGTATCTGATTTGCATTCTTATTACTTGTCATATATCCTCGTCACCGTTCCTATGGTTAACGGCGCTGCCGCACCAACACTATCCCAGCAAGCATTCACATACACATCGTAAGCTTTAGCAGTATTTACGCCTGAGCTCTGCTCGGCTCGAACAATTTGGGCAAAAACACCGTATGTTTTAGCGTTAATTAAATCAACGTTAGCGTAAACCGAAGGTGGCGAATATGTCGTGTTCAAAACGCGCACCGGCAGAACTGTATCATTCTTTTGATCAACTGACATAAAAAAGGCATTTGTGCCAGTAGCTAAATCAACACGGCCGCCAGGTGCAGGGCAGCCATCTGAGCTGGCACTCACAACGTCAAGTGGATTATTGACCAAAAATTTGCTGCTAGTTAACTCCGCCCACTGCGCAGGATTAGTATCTTTAACATACCTAATAAGGGACACTTGAGCGTCAAGTTGCTGGCGGACAAGCGTAATCTCAAGCGAACGCTGGGCAATCTGCGTACCGCGATTCATAACTATGTAAGTTCCTACGGTCAACAAGCTGAATACCACAAAACTAAACATTACCTCAATAATGGTGTCACCGCGACTATAACGCATCTAGCAACCCTCCCCGACAACTTGTACTGAGCTTTCTAGCGCTGCATCGCGGTCAATCCGCACACCTAACCGCGCGCCAGTTAGCCAGCCGCTAGGGTCAACGCAAAGCCTCGCCTGATTTAACCCGCCTGCCGTTATCGTGTCGCTAACGCTTGTCTTGTTAGAAAAGTACGTGTGGATAACACCGCTGACTGGCGACCGTATGATGGCGATCGAGATTATTCGATCAGTTTTACTCTCATCAATTCGAGTATCCCAGCCGAGCGCATAACTATCAACAGAGTGGCCAGTATTTGAGGTGGTTAACAGCGCCGACTTAGTAGCCGACAACGCGCTCCTATCGGCTGCCCTCTGCAAAAAATCGTAATCGCCTTGCGATAATAAAGCCTTGTTCATTTGGTCTTCGTTTTCTGTCGCTATATACAGCGGCCGTGCTGTAAAGTTAACGCCATCAACCGACGATATAAAACGTCCAACAATCATGCACACGCGGCTAGTGCCTGCCAATACTGTACTGCTATCGCTAACGACTATCCGGTCTTTATCAGCATTAAGCCCGCACTCATTGTGATTTTCTGTGTCATTTTGAACATTCACGGTTTTGTCATATTGGCCTTGGATAAAATCGGCAAACGAGTCAACAGCATCACGATAACGCTGAGCGCCAATAGTACCGCCAACTGTCGCTAATATACCAGCAGCCAGCACCCCCGAAACAGCCAGGAACAACATTACCTCGATAATTGTGAAGCCCCCCGACAACTTATTCATATCACTATTTTAGCATAAGCATCATCACATTGATACTAGAAAAACGATGCAATCACTAGCCAGTCCATAATTCGCGCACCAACAAAAAACGAGATAAACGATCCTAAGGCCAACAACGGGCCAAAAGCAATCTCGCTATTAGCTTTGAGTTTCTTGCTAGCAAGTCCTGGAATCACCAAGACGCAGCCAATTAAGTTAGCTAGAAACAGCCCAACAAAAGCCGTCTGCCACGAAGCCAATATCAACCCCAAGCCAACACCTAATTTCACGTCGCCTAGACCGATCCACTTACCTTTCGATATCAAGTAGAGCACGCCATAAACACCCGACATAATTATTAGCGCTATTGCCAAACTATATAATTTAACGTCATTAACTATAAAATAACGCAACACCACAAAGACTAGCGAGACCAGGCCATACGAAACAGTAAGAAAGTCTGGCAGAATTCGCCACTTGATATCGTAAGCAACTAACATGATTAGAGCTACCAACGATATACACCAAACAGCAAATAATACCCACTGCAACCCCGCCAGGTGCCATGGCCAGGCCAAGAACGACACCATAAATGCCGCCGCGAGAGATAATTCCATCAACGGCTCAAAGTAGCCGATGCGCTTATCGCAATATCGGCAACGACCGCGTGTCGATAGCCAGCTAATTAGCGGAATCAAGTCGCATAAACCGAGTTGGTGCCCGCAGCTCAAGCAGCGCGAGCGGTCTTGCGGCTTCTTGCCCTTCAGGAGTGGTGATAATTTTTTGTATTCGGCCTTGTCGTACGATTCGCCGGCCTTTTTGTCAGTAACAAGTTGGCGAGCTCGCAGCCGCCAGACTTGCGCTCCAGCAAAGCTGCCAAGCACCAGCCCGAATACGCCGCACACTATAGCAATTGATACAACTATCATACGTCTAGTATAGCAAAAAGGTTACGCTTTTGCGCAACCTTTTCAAAAAACTGTAGATATCACAGATTTACGAGTCTAAACAATACGCAGCATGATTGCCAGCCTCTAAGCGCGTAAACGTAGCATACTGACGACGAGTACCACTAATTAGATCCTGCTGCCCGTTAGGGTTTGATGTACCACACCTAGCTCCTAAAACTACAATGATTTGTGCATCGTTAACAGTTATCTGACCACTAAAGTCAGCGATGTTTATATTATCAATACTAGTATTTTCCGATACGCCATTAACGAACCTTCGAAGCACATCTTGGTTTACAGCGGTACCGCCGCGGTTGTTGCTCAAAGCGCTATTATACGCAGCCGATACGATACTAACATCGCTCTTGCGAGCTGTATCGCGCTGGCTAGCTTGCAGTGCTGGCAACGCAATAAACACCATCAAGAAAATCAGTGCAGCAATCGCCAGCACCAAAACGACCTCGATGATTGTAAAACCACGGTCTTTAATCTGTTGTTTTGTCATAATTTAGTTCCACCTTTCCCTTTGAACTTATGCTCAACTGTATTCAGTATAGCGTAGGCCCTTTCAGTTGTCTAGACCTTATCGTACGCTGCCGACTAGACTGTAAATTGGGAATAATACCGCCCCAATCAGCACACCGGCAAATATAGCCAGAATCACCATCATAATCGGCTCAATCATTGTCGAAATAGCTCGGATCTCCTCGTCAAGCTCGTCTTCGTAAGCTTGCGCCGTCTTACCCATCATTTCGTCGATCCTACCCGATTGCTCGCCGATCTTGATCATTTGCGGCACCATCGGCAAAATATAATCTTCTGTCTGTAAGGCAGCCGAAAGCGCTTTACCGCTCTGCACTTTGCCAGCAGCCCTAGTAATCTCTTCGGCTACAACAGCGTTATTGACACCCTCGGCAGCAATAGCTAGCATATCCAACATTGGCACGCCAGTGACTAGCAAGGTCTGCCCCATACGCGTAAACCGCGCCATATAAAGACGACGGAACATGCCTTTGAACGGCGGCATATTAAGCTTCAGATTGTCCAGCAAACGCGAACCCGCTTCGGTACGAACATATTGCCGCGCAAAAAAGATCGCTAGCGCTAATAGAATTAAGGTTAACCACCAAAAATTAATCACAAAATTAGATATTCCGATTAAAATTGATGTCAAAACTGGCAAGGTCTTCTTCATATCAGAGTACAACTTGGCAACCTGCGGCACGATTGTTACCATCATAAATACGCCAACCGCAACCATCACCGCTAGGACAATACCAGGATACACCATAGCGCCGCGAATTTTGCTGACCATTGCTGCATCTTTTTCTTGCTGGTCGGCAATCCGCTTTAGTGCATCATCAAGCGTACCTGATGCTTCGCCAGCGGTAACTAGCGCAATGAAAATTTTGTTAAATACTTCTGGATGTTTGCCAAAAGCCGAAGATAATGTCTTACCGCCTTCAACGTCGGCAATGATTTCTTGGACGATCTCCTGCATTTTTTTGTTGGCAGTCTGTTCAAATACCGTATGCAGGCTTTGCGTCAACGGTAATCCAGCACCAATCAATGTTGCCAGCTGGCGCGAGAAAATGATCTTATCCTTGCTAGAAATTCGGTTGGTAAAGCGCGCTAGCCAGCCGCCCTCGACTTCCTCCTTGATTGATAGCGGCATATAGCCCTGAGCGGTCAGCGCTTTAGCGGCTTCGCTCTCAGATTCGGCTTGAACAAGCGATTTGACAATGTTCCCCGTCGCTTTATCGCGTGCTTCGTAGGTAAACTTTTTCATTAACTATCCCCTGATTAACCTTTCAAATTCGGTCAAGTCAACAGCGAATTCCCGCGCGCTATCATAAGTAATCGTGCCGCTTTGGACCAACTGCACCAATGTGCGATCCATCGTCTGCATACCTTGGTCGGCACCAGTTTGGATAATCGCGTCAAGCTGATGAGTCTTGCCTTCGCGAATAACGTTACGAACAGCCGGATTAGCAATCAAAATCTCAGCCGATACCACCCGACCGCCGCCGATTGCTGGCACTAGCCGCTGCGAACAAATTGCCATCAAAATATTACTGAGCTGCGCGCGGATTTGCGGCTGCTGATGCGGCGGGAATACGTCAATCATACGATCAATCGACTGCGCCGCCGAGTTGGTGTGCAACGTCGCAAACACTAAGTGTCCGGTCTCGGCAATGGTAATCGCCGCCGAGATCGTCTCGAGGTCGCGCATCTCGCCGATCAGCACCACGTCTGGGTCTTGGCGCAGGCTAGAGCGCAGTGCCGCTGAGAACGAATAGGTATCGTAATGAACTTCGCGCTGCACCACTACCGATTTTTTCGACTTGTGCGTAAACTCAATCGGGTCTTCGATAGTAATGATGTGCTGCGATTTTTCAGAGTTGATCTTATCAACCAGCGCCGCCAGAGTAGTCGACTTGCCAGAGCCAGTCGGCCCAGTCACCAGCACCAAACCGCGCGGGTAATCGGCAAAATTCATCACTACTGGCGGCATACCGAGCTCGGTCACCGACTTAATCTCATTTGGAATTAAGCGCAGCGCTGCTGCTAGGTTACCACGCTCATGGAAAGCATTAACCCGGAATCGTCCGAGCGTACCGAAAGCAAAGCTAAAGTCAAACTCTTTGTCCTTGAGGAGGATCTGCTGCTGATCTTCGTCGAGGATCGCAAATACCAGCGACTCGACTTGCGCTTCATCGAGAGCATCAAAGCCAGCAATAGCTATCAATGTGCCGTCAATTCGCAGCATCGGCGGCAAACCAACTTGAATATGCAAGTCGCTAGCTCGGCGCTTGATGACTTCCTCTAGTAAAACTTCAATCCGTAATTCTTGTTCTGGCATTGTCCCCTCCTTTTATGCTGTGTCTGCCGACGTTACGCGGTTTACTTCTTCTAGTGTAGTAATTCCTTGCAAGGCTTTCAAGTAGCCGTCTTGGCGCATTGTAATCATACCATCCTCGACTGCTTTGCGCTGGATCTCGTTGCTAGTGGCCCGGCGAACAATTAAGTCTTGGATACCTTCATTTACATCCATTACCTCGTACAGCCCAGCCCGACCACTATAGCCATGCGGCGTAGCTGGCGTATCGCGACCTTTGACCAGCACGTAGGCCCGTTGATTGGCTAATGGCAAGTCCTTGTAGCCCAAATCCTCGGACACGCGCGCTACATCCTCTTTGGTCTTGGGCAATAAATGCCCCACCGTCTCGAGAATCATCTGCGTCTCAAGCGGGTTCGACCAGTAAGCATCGCGATGCGGCGACACGCGGCGCACTAGCCGCTGGCCAATTACTGTGTTGACCGTGCTAGCAATCAGGAACGGCTCGACATCCATATCGAGTAGGCGCGGCAACACTCCGGCCGCCGAATTGGTATGCAGTGTCGAAAACACCAGATGTCCCGTTAGTGCTGCTTGTACGCCAAGGTTAGCCGTCTCGCTATCGCGCATCTCGCCAACCATCACTACGTCTGGATCTTGGCGCAAGATACTGCGCAGGCCATTAGCAAACGTCAAACCAACGTCGTTATTAACCTGGATCTGATTGACGCCGTCCATTTTATACTCAACCGGATCCTCAAGTGTCACAATGTTAATCGCGTCAGTTTTGATTTCTTTAATCAGCGCGTATAAGCTGGTCGATTTACCGCTACCAGTCGGGCCGCTTGTTAGAATCATACCGTTAGGACGCTTGATACCTTTGCGAATCATTCGCAGCGCCCTGCCCACATAGCCCATTTGCTCGAGATCGAACGTGTTACCAGTTTTATCAAGCAGGCGAATCACTACCTGTTCGCCCCAAACAACCGGACTAACAGCGATACGCAGATCGACTTCTTTTCCGGCAACATTAACTGCAAATTGACCGTCCTGCGGAATGCGATGTTCGTCGATTTTCAAATTGGATAAAATTTTGATGCGGCTAACTAGTGCTGGCTCAATACTTTTCGGCAGCTGCATAACCTCGCGCAGTACGCCATCGACGCGGCAGCGTATTTTCAGCGATTTTTCGAGTGGTTCAATATGCACATCGCTGGCGCGGCTCTTGACCGCATACTCTAGGATAGTGCTCAATGCGCGGCTAATCGGCGAATCCTGGACGATAGTTTTGATATCGCTTGACGATTGAATAGCCTCGGCCTGAGTAGCCTGCGCTGCCTCGTCAACGGTTGATAAGTCGGTTTTATACTGGTCGAGAACATGACGAACGCCTGCTTCCGATGCCATAAAGACCTTGAGCGGCCGCTGAATACGGTTAGCTAAATAATCTACCGCCTGGACGTTATTGGCATCAATCATCGCCACCGCCAGACGATTGTTCACCTCGGCTAGCGGCACTGCCATGAAGCGCTCGGCGATATCGCTCGGCAGCAGTGATAGGATACTCTGGTCAATGATACTAGCCGTCAAATTAACATACGGCACACCCGAAACGTGAGCAATAGCATGAGTCAACAGCTCGTCGTCTATCTCGCCGATATCTTCCAAAACCGTCAACAACGGCTTGTTTGTTTTAGCCGACTGCTTAGTGGCTCTATCAATAACCCCGCGAGAAACTAAGCCCTCGTCAACCAAGAGCTTGATGAGCTTCTCCTGAATGTCATCGGTCATCAGCGCCACTAGAAAGACTCCTACCTATTTTGATTCTGACTACGATCCTGGTTTTGGCTCTGGTTGGCTGCGGCATCAGATGAATTAGGCGAACTAGACGAACCAATTATTGTTTCTACTGTCGGATTTATGGCATTAGAATTAAAAACTTCCGAGCTTGGCTCTTTTACATCACTGCTCATTTTCTCGATAGTGCTAACACTAGTACCAACCCGCGGCGCCTTAAGCGCAGGAATATTGTTACCAATAGTAAACGCTATTAGCATAGATAAACCGGCAATCAGTACAATCATCGCTATATCGCTCTTCTTCACGGCTTTATCCCCTTCTTGTTAAGTTGAACTGTTTTGCCTGGCAAGTAATAAGCATGTCCAGAAATTGACATCGTAAACTTAGAATCTGACGCTTCAATCGTTGATTCGTCAATATCAATCACGCGAATTGACTTCTCAAAATTACGCAAAACGTCGCGTAAAATATCTGCATTACTGGCTGATAATTCCATCGTAAAGGCTATCTGTTGAACGCTTCTAGAATTATCGGCATTGTTGTCGCTCGACGAGCTGTTATTTTTGTTACTGTCAGAGGAATTTTCGTTCGAAGAAACTGTTTGGAAAGACTCAAGCTTAGCGCCAGGCACTCGACCAACTAAATTCTGCACAGAGGCGCCAAGTGCTAGCGAGTTGTCGTCAGCTGGCAAAGCATCCAAGATAACACGCAGCGGATCTTCCTTGTCGTTAAGTTTTGCAGAGCCGAGTGCCGAATTGGTGTTTAACACGCGGATATTGTCGCGCAAACCGTCATACGTCTTAATATTACTATCAAGCGTCGATGTTGTTTGATTCTTTTCGGCTAGAACTTTCGTTTCAAAAACTATACGCTGTACTAGAAAACCGCCAATAACCAGCGCAAAGCCAACCAAAACCGACGCGCCTGCCACCCAGCCGAACATTACGCGGCCGCTACGATCAATTTGCCGGCGCTTATTTAGCGAGGTATCTTTCTTTGCTTCCGCCATTATTTATCCTCCTTTTTGTTTGAAGTCTTTGCCTCAAACAGCGAATCTGGCACGTGCTTTTTTGAATCAGTCACGTCTACCGAGCCAGTCGGCGAAACGATTACTAAGCTTTTAACGCTGTTCGACAACAATTCTTCGGGATAAGAAAACGTCAGAGTAAACGTCAGTTTCTTCTCTCCGCCAGAATCTTCGGCATACGCCGTGTTGGTAATTCTCACAGAGCTAGATAGCGGCGTTTCTGCAGATTCCGAATCTTTCGTGTATTTCAATTTAGTATTGAGAATAGTTTTTTTGAGAGCGTCTACCGCATTAAAACCGCCAGCGGTTGAGCCTTCTATGGTAATCGTTTTTTCTGACGCATTATAACGTACTGTTGACATAGTTACGTTGTTTGGCGCCTGCGGATTAACCGCGCTCAAGGTGTCAAAGATGCGTGAATTAACACCTCGATTGCTACTGATCATATCAATCTGAGTTAGCTGATTCTGAATGGTCAAAAGATCATTAATATCTGGTTTATCGCTAAGTTCTTTATATTTGCTTTTAATAGAGTTATCAGCCTGGCCGCTAGCAAACTGCAGCGACCCCAAAGCAAGCCCCAGCACAATCACAGCACCTGCCGCAGCTGCAGCCACTAACATTGATACCGATATCACCGTATTACGAACCCGCTGAGCGTGCAAATATTCCCGCTTAACGTCTGGTATTAGGTTTACTTCAATCATGACAAGTTTCTCCGTTTCGCCAGGCCAACCGCCGTAGCAAACTCGTTAGCAATCGGCGCTAGTTGCTGCTGCATGCTCTGCGAGACATTTATATTTTGCCAAGGGCTAGTTGCAACCGCTGATATATTAATCTTGCCCGCCAGATACGAATCAATCTGCGACACAGTTGCACCGTATCCCGACAACAAAGCTTGAGAAACTGCCACATCTTCATACCTATTCTGAAAGAATTTAATCGATTTTGACAGTTCAGAAGCAAAATTATCAAGCGTCATCTCGACAGCACGGAAGACTTGCCCTTCGAGGCGACTTTGATCTAGACCAAATTTCAGGATAAACTGGCGAGCCTGATCCTCTTGGACACTCAGGTTCTGAGCTACAGCCTTAACTAGCGAGTTCAGCCCAGTCGGAATCGTTCTGATTAACCGCGGCGTATCGCCATAAGTCAAAGCGATATCTGTCGATAACTCGCCCATATCGACAAGCATATAAGCTGAATTGCTAGCAGTCGCTGGCACTAACGCTCGCACCATCGCTAACGGATCTGGCTCTTCAGCTATCACATTCAGGCCAAGCGATTCAATTAACTCCAAACGTTCTTCGCTATATTGCTTGGACACGCTAGTGATTAATACTTCGTTTTGGTTTTGCGACTTTAGCGAACCGCCTAGCAATGCCCAGTCAACTTTCGCCTCGTCACTGCTCATCGGAATATACTGATCAACTTGGTATTTCATAGTCGCCCGCAGTTCCGCTTCGCTCATCGCTGGTACGTCGATAACCGTAGTGAAGGTCTTGCTCGACGGCAAGCCAATCGCCACATTCTTAGTACGGATACCAGACTGGCCTACTGCCGTCATCGTGGCCTCGCCGAGCCGGCGCCGTGCTTCTGGCGAGTCGCTCGCGGTAATTTTGTGATCGACAGGCACATATCCGTATGCAACCAGATTCCAACTGCCCTGGCCAGAAGCAGCTAGCTGCAATACTCGCACCGCGTTGGTACCGATGTCGAGTGCAAAGAAATCGCCCATCCCTTTTTGAATTTTCATATACCTTATATTATGCATAAGCAAAGTAAAAAACGCAAGCTTTTTAGATAATTACTTTTCAGACAATACCCTTTAAATGCTATAATGTAGGATTATGAGTTTATCTATCGGAATTGTCGGTTTGCCGAATGTCGGCAAATCCACGCTTTTTAATGCTTTAACTAATAATAATATTTTGGCGGCCAATTATCCTTTTGCCACTATCGAACCAAATACTGGCATCGTACCGGTACCCGACGAGCGCTTAAACGTCCTCGCCAAAATGTACCACGCCGAGAAAATTACCCCAGCTACCGTGACTTTTGTCGATATTGCTGGGCTGGTCGCCGGAGCTTCCAAAGGCGAAGGCTTAGGCAATAAATTCCTAGCTAACATCCGCCAATGCGATGCCATTGTCCACATCGTCCGCGCTTTTGAAAGCGACGATATCGTTCATGTCGAGAATATTATCGATCCAAAACGCGATATCGATACTATCAATACCGAACTAATTCTGGCTGATCTGCAAACGCTAGAAACTCGCCTGACTCGCCTCGCCAAAGAGGCCAAAGCCAACCCCAAAGCTAGCACTATCAAAAATCGTTTAGAAGTGCTTGCTGAAAAACTGCGCGCTGGCACGCCAATTAACGAAATTTCCGGCGTCGATCCTGACGATATCGCTGATTTACACCTTTTGACTGCCAAGCCAGTAATTTATGTGTTCAACGTCAATGAAGAAACCCTGGCTAGCGAAGACAAGAAGCAGAGCCTGCGCAATCTCGTGCCACACTCTCGCAGCCTATTCATCTGCGCCAAGCTTGAGGACGAAATTAAAGGCCTTAACCCCAGCGATACGCTTGAACTCTTACAAAGTTATGACGTACCAGAAGACGGACTAACGCAAATGATTCGCGCCGCCTACGATTTACTCGGACTGCAAAGCTACTTAACTGCCGGACCGAAAGAGGTTCGCGCCTGGACAATCCACCAGGGCTGGACCGCTCCGCAAGCCGCTGGCGTCATTCACACTGATTTCGAAAAGGGCTTTATCGCTGCTCAAGTTGTTAATTACGACGATTTAGTCGCTGCTGGCTCAGAGGCTAATGCTCGCGCCGCCGGCAAAATCCGCACCGAAGGTAAAACTTACGTCATGCAGCCAGATGATGTAGTTGAATTTAGATTTAACGTTAGTAAATAATTTAGCATTTAATCGCTTAGATTTGATATAGCTTAGACCAATTTGCCAGCGAATCACCGGCCAGCCGCATAAGCCGCTAACAACTTCCAGCTTTTCTCAATATATAAAACCGCTCCAAGTTGCCGTGCGCGCCTTTCACTTCGCTATCTGCTTTATTAATAATTATGAAATTAGCACGCGCCCACTGCTCGAACTCACGCAAGATTGCCCGCCGCACGCCGTCATTCTTGACGATACCGCCACGAGTCAGCTGTTGGCGTTGCGCCTCAAACTGCGGCTTAGCCATTGCTACTATCGTTGTATTTTTATCAACGATTTTCGCAACGTGCGGCAAAATTTGCCTCAGACTAATAAACGACACATCGATCACCACTATATCCGGAATTTCACTTGGCACAAAATACCGAATGTCAGTTTTTTCATACAACTCAATTCGTTTATTGCCGCGTAAGCTCGGGTGCAGCTGATCGGTGCCAACATCCACAGCGTATACTTTATTCGCGTCGTGCTGCAACGCAAAATCAGTAAAGCCGCCAGTGCTGCTGCCGACATCCAATACCGTCTTGCCGCGAAAATTCAAATTAAAAGCTTTTGTCGCGCCCGCCAATTTTAGTCCGGCCCGCGACACGTAACGCTCTGACGCTGCTAATTCAATCGGCGCCGATTCATCAACGAACAATCCTGGCTTAGTTGCCGCCCGCCCGCCAACACGCACACGTCCCAAACGAATCCAATTCTCGGCTTCCGAACGCGAGCCCACCAACCCGCGCGCCAACATCAATTTATCCAACCGTTGCTTCATTCCTCAATTCTACTATGGATACATAATCCGCTCAATGTCGCGGGTCATCGCGGCAATTGCTGCGTACGATTTACCCTGAGTCATGATCGTCATTACATATGTGCCGCGCGGATGCCGAACAATCGCCGTATCGTGCACGTAGTTCCACAAAAAGCCAACCTTATCATAAACTTCGCGCGCTTGGCTACCCGTCGGTATACCATAACGGTATGGGTGGTGCGACAAAGAATACAACAGCCGCTCGCGCTGCGCTCCGCTAATTAGCGAGCCAGTCTCCAATCCGACCATGAACTTCGTCAGATCACCCGCCGACACATGAGTTGCCTGCGCGTGCGTGAAAGTCACTGCCCGCGAAAACCCTAATCGGTAAACAAAATCATTCAGATTTTGCCGGCCAAATCTATCTAGCCACGCCACCGCGCATGGATTAGTACTGGCAATAGTCATCCGATCAAAGCAGCCCGACACTGTCGTATCAAGCATCGGGTCGCTCCAGCTAATTCCCCCGGCATTTATCTCATCAAACAAGCGCTTAGCAACAAATAGTTTATAAGTACTAGCACTAACGACGCTCTCCTCGGCATCGGCGTCAGCGGACCAACCAACACCGCCTAGTTGGCGAATCGAAAACCAAGCACCATTACGTGCCTTATCACGTACATAAGCTCGCAAGCCATCTTCGGTAGGAGTATAGCGGTTATTATAAATTACGCTAGGTTCAAGATCAGTCATTGCTGCCAAGATCACACCGCTACCTTGACCTCTCAGTAAATAATCAGTGACTGGCTGCACTATTGAATCAGCGTCAACCTGACTACCCTTCTCACCCGTCGTCCGCGAGACTTCTCGCCCGTTCTCAATATTGATATTTGTCTGGCCAGCCGGACGTCCAGCTGCTTTTGACCAATTATCAATTGATTTTTGTAGTTTTTGCCTGTTAATCACCAGGGTCGTGCCACCTTCTGCTGTTTCGCCAAACTCTAGCCACGAAGCTTTCTCGGCATCGCCAACTGCAAACGTCTGATCGGCAGCGCGAATCGTCAAAGGACGAGCCAATGCTTGCTCGGCTTGATTACGGACAGAAGCGAACGCCGTACTGCGCCGCGACGCCTCTTGTAACTTAGCATCAATTCGAAGCTCCGTCATGCCAGCAAATGAATACTTGGTTGTTTGCAGCACGTTTTTGATAGCTTGCGCGCTCACCAAATGTCCTGGCACATCATTAACCGCCGTTAGCTGACCGTCTTTAAACGCCACGCCAGCGTTTATTGGCGGCCGCGACAGTTGCGAACTAGTTTTTTGTGCAAAAACCTCTAATGTCGGCAGCGCGAAAGCTAGATCTAGCGTTTGCACATTTGGCAGCTGCCAAAATATCGAAAACGGCACCAAACGCAGCCAAAATGGATAGTTTGCCAATTGGCGCGCCATCTCTTCAGCCTTGATATCAGCACCAGCTTCACTTAGCGTATAAATACCGCTCGGTTTGCCGCCAATAATAAATTTAATTTTCGACCGCTGGAATACTAACGTCGCTTGGTTAGCCAAATCTGTCTCACTCTGCCAACCAACCCAGCGGCCATTCATCCGCGCTAGCGGCAGCGCTCGATCAAGCGGATACAATATTTGCACAGCCAAAATCGCCGCTACAACAAAAAACGCCGCCCAAACTAACATCCGGTGGCGTTTTTGCTCGGGCATTGCCGAACGATATGTTTGTTTAACTTTTTTGTGCAGGCGTTTAGCACTACTTGCAGCGGCACGCGCTCGCTTGTTAGTCATATTTACATTTTAACACGCTGCGAAACACTTATTTTAGTTTAATAAGCTATTTCTTGCGTTCGCGATACTCTCCTGTAGACGTGTCAACCGAAATAATATCGCCAACCTTTATAAAAGCCGGCACCTTAACGACCGCGCCTGTCTCAAGCGTTGCATCTTTCAAAACGCTACTAGTCGTATCACCTTTAACCACCGCCTCTGTATAGGTCACTTCCAAATAAACATTTTTCGGCATCTCGACGGTAATCACCTTACCGTCAAAGAATTGCAAAGCCAGCTCGTCGCCCTCTTTCATGAAGTTTTTAGCTTCGTCAACCAAATCGGCCGACAACTCAAACTGCTCAAAACTATTCGGATCCATGAAAAAGAAAACTGAACCGTCATTGTATAAATATTGGACAGTTTTGCTAGTCACCTCGGCTGGCTCAATCTTATCTTGGCCTTTAAACGTTTTGGGAATAACCGCACCAGTAATTAAATTCTTCAATTTGACATTAACAATAGAACCGCCGCGGCCCATAACTTTCTGGTTGTAGTCAATCACTCGATACGGTTGACTGTCGATTTGGCATACTACGCCTTTTTTCAAATCAGTTGGTTGATACATTTCATCTCCTTTTGCGTCTTTAGAAATACCCTTCAGCGCACGACAAAGTATTTCGTACGCTGGAAAATTCCCTAATCTCGCGTCACAAACGGTAGCAGCGCCAGATGACGCGCCCGCTTTACCTCGCGAGCCAGCATCCGCTGCAATTTAGCACTCAAGCCCGTCTTGGAAATCGGCTCGATTTGGCCGCTCACCGGACTAATGTAGCGCAACAGTGTCTTCACCTCTTTATACGAGAATACTACTGGAGCATCCTTGCGCATTTTTTTTGCCATATTATGTAATCCTTTCTAATCGTTAAAATGGGATCTCGCTTAAGTCGATTGGCTTATCGTCGATATCCTCGACGACCACATCTTTGGTGCTAGTCGCTGGCGGCGGTGTCGATGCCGGTGCATTACTGTCGTTGCGACCGCCAACAAAGTTGAAATCTTCGACAACCACCTCAACAGCTGAACGCTTATTACCGTCTTTATCTTCGTAACTACGCTGATCAAGCCGACCGCTCACCAAAAGCGGCGCGCCTTTTTTGACATATTGCGAGATAATCTCGCCCGGCTTGCCCCATGCTACGCAGTTAATGAAGCTGGTCTGGTCTTGCTGCTGACCGTCTTGGTTGCGCCAACTCCGGCTAACCGCTAAACTAAAATTAGCTACGCTCTGACCGCTCGTCGTTGTCCGCAGTTCAACGTCGCGCGTCAGATTTCCCATTAATATTACTTTATTAAACCCCTTTGCCATGATAGATCTCCCTCCTATTTATGGCTTAATCTTCGCTGCTTTCAGTCTCGCGTTCAGCCGCGCGTTTCTTGGCCTCTGCCAAAGTAGCACGCGCCTTATGATCTATTTTGACCAATAAATATCGAATAACTTCGTCGCTAATATTCAGTGCGTTGCTAATCTTGAGCGGCGCGTCCGCTGGCAGCTCGACATCCATCGACACATACACCGCAAAATCTTCGCCTTTGATGCTGTAAGCGAGGCGATTTTTGCCCCAATTGTCCTCAGCCTTAACCGAACCGCCGTTATCGGCGATCAGCTGCTTGACTTTACCAAGCACCGTATCCAAATTCGCCTCCAAATCAGGCCGAATAAGAACCGTCAGCTCGTATTCTCTCATACATTACCTCCTTGGTATCCGTACGGATGGTTACGTTATCTCACGCAACCTTAGGTTTAATATCACTAGTATTATAACCTATCCGCCGCAAAAAAGCTAGCCGCCCGCAGCCCCCATCGCCTCTGCAGCAAAAAGCAGGCTCCGCATGCTATATATACTACCCAATTTACAAAAAAGAGACCTGCTATGGCTAATTGCTAAGTATGGTTAGCGGCATATTCGTCGCCATACATCATACTACCCAGAATATTTCGATCGATAACCTCGACAAACTCCGCCGCTGTTTCTTTAATATTTTCTCTAACTTCTAAACTATCGCCAGCTTCTCGGCAGCTCTGTACGTTTTTCCACAATTCCTCAACAATATCAGATCGGATAGTCTTCATCACAGTATACGGATTATTTATCGCTAATATCGTATCAACATCCATCTGAGCAATATGCTCCGCCAATTTTATAATAGCAGCATCATCTGAATTCTGAAATGCTCGGCGAAAACGTTCCATACCGAGACCACCCGGCTCATCTTTATACTCTTCGGCAGCCTGGCAAATTCCATCTAAGTTCTCGTCTATGATACTAAACAAGCGCCGCGTGCTACCTTCCAAATCTGATTCCCTGTCGTCAACAGTCGAAACATATTTCGATAGCTCTCCTTTTGCCTGCACTAGAAAATCCCGGATTAGCATTCGGTTGCCAATTCCCTCAAGAACTACATTATGCGGCAGCTTTTCTGACGCCTCCTTAATCCTTGCAGAATCTTTTTCATCTAGTCCAGCGCGAAAATCAGCAGACAAATGATTAACGGCTTTTTCAGCGATCCCTCCCATATCCTCATAGTATAGCATGGCTGCCCCCTTGCTTTGCTACCAGACGCCCGCGCCGGTACTGGCGGGCTCTTTCGATATTGGTTAGATTAGCTCTTGTCACCCCGTCTTTGCGATACGGACGCACAATATTCGTTCCCGGAGGCATATGAATGTCCTTTACCCCTAAACGCTCAGCCTCTCTAATCATTTTCATTATCGTGGATTCAAAATCGAAGTCAACCGCAGAGTGAGAACCAGTTATATGCGCTTTCTCTCCTGCTACCGCGGAATAATGCGCCGAGAAATACGCCTTAACAGGGATCTTTTCGCCGGCATACAGCCAATCGACTGAAAGCCCGTACTTTATCCTTTGTTTATTAGCTGCAATCAATTGTACTTCAATTTGATCTTTTATTTCGGGATATTGGCCAATCAGCGAAATGTAGACTTTCCTAAGCTGCCAGCCGCTAATAGTCCAATCGTCCAGCAGCACAACCCTCAAATGCTCTTTCTGCGTCTGCGCAATATCATCTCGATCAACAAGAATCCTGCCGCCGTACTTTTCCCAATCTTCCTCGGTGAAATTGGCTAATATATTGTCAAGCAAAGACTCATCGCTCTTTATCTGATTATCGTAAATCATCTTTCCTTGACTATTTTTTGACTTAGCAATCTCGCCAGCGATAACGCAAATTTGCAATTTGGCATCCGCCTCGAGGAGTGCTTTCCAATTGGCGGCAATGCCAGCCACCGCTTCCTTGTATTCTTTTTCGCCAATAAACGTCAAGCTCTCGCGCATGAATTGGGCGTCAACTGCATATTTACCACCCAAGGCTTCTATCTTGGCAAGAAACTCATCAAGCTGGTGTAGCATTTCGTATTCTGTCAGCTCCGCCCTATCGCCCCTATAATAATCTTCTGATGTTTTAGTACTTAAAGACTTGTCCGCTCCAGCAATATACGTGATAATATTACTTCTGTCTTCCTTATCGTCTGCCAATTGATCAGCTAGGCGGGGAGCAACCTTGACTGACTTTCTCAATTCTAGTAGCCAAGCCGCCTCTTCAGGGCTGATTTCATTGTCTGCCGCGGCTTGGTCAATCTCGGGCTCAACGCCTGGCGATTTCGTCGGTACGAGGCGGTATTCATCAGTATAAGAACTACCGCTCTGCGCTGCATTTATCCCCGATTCAATATCTAGCTCTCTATCATACCTATCCGCCGAATATTCTGACATAATTTTGGGGCTTCCATTCTCAGGAATAACCAGCACTGGCGTAAGCTTTCTTTTGAGACGCCTAAGTCTTCCCATCGCTGCCCAAATCAGATCAATTACTGGACGTTTATCGGCAGCTTGCTCGGTGCTATCATCCGAAGTACGCTCAAAATCTTCGCGCATAAAACTTATCTGTCATTATGGCCGCCAGGCTCTTGCTGCAGTGCGAGTTTTTTCCCAAATCCGCCCCAACGTGTTACATGTATCAAGGTTCGCGTCTTGCGCGGTAATCTCTTGCATGGTAGCCTCCTGCGGGTCATCTTTACTGGGAACAATTTTGTACACACGACATTCGCCAATCCCTCCATTTTCACTAGCCTTGTATTCAATACGATATATGTCAAATTCATCTTCAGACAGATTACCATGACTATCAAACCGAGCCAGATTAACATCCATAGAAGCGTCGTCGTCACCCTGCGCAAAATGATACATCGCACTCGCTACATCCGCCAAGTATCTCCTCGCAAACGCCTCGTAATCGTCAGGTCTCGTTGGCTCCACTTCTGAATCTGGCCTGTCAATGCCATAACATACTTTTTCACTCATTGTCTATCTGCTCCTTTCTCATATACACACGTCCATCCATTCCAGGTTTCCGCCATTGTAAATGTTCCATCCCCTTCATCGTCTCTAGTTTCAATATTAGCATAACCTGTTTCATCTACCCAGTCATATGTTACTCCATCTAAACCGCTAACAACCCTAGTCCATGGAAACGCCTTAGAAATCGCTACCGCCGCACCTCTGCGCCGCTGAAATCCTTTGCCAAGCGTAAGAGGCTCAAATCTATCCTCTTCTCGTACAAGCGGATGACACGAATTTAGTACAATAGTATCTATTACCAAAGCCGTAACAAGATCGCGCAGACCCTTCTTATTACGCCACTCCTGAGAATCTGGCGATATTCTTTCACCAAACGACATGGTAAACGCATCTTCGCTGCCATGGCCAAACAAGATAGCCGCATAGAACGTATTGCTGTTGACACCAGCTCTCTCTAGCTTTTCTACTATACCAGATAGCATATCGGTATGGCCTATCTCAACAGCAAACATGTCGGTAGATTTTATGTTGTGATATTTATACGCGGCGCCGTTGTGATCGCCGGTAAATCCCCTGATAATTATCGTTGCTGGGTTGCCAGATTCCGTACGCCCAGTCTCTAATATATGCAGTGTACCTCGCAAGACCTCTGGACTCCAGTCAGAAAAATGCGTTATCCCCAGCTCTTCGCCCAGCCTGTTGGCGTTGCTCTGTCCAATCTCGCGAATGGTTTGGACATAGTCATTGTACCTATACACCTGATGATCTATACTCTTAGAAGAGTACGAATCAACCATACCTACAATACCGCAAGTCATTATCTTAGGATTCACGTCTGGCAAACGTCCCTCAAAGTACTTCTGTATCAAATCGCACCGTCCGTAGACGTCGGGCTTCATCTCGCCTTTATCGTCATATACCTCTGTCTTTTTTATACAATATTTAATTACCGCACGATCAAGTTTCTCTGCTTTATCCTCATCCTGCTCGCTAAGCAGCCGGCGCAGCGGTTCCGGAAAATCCTCTCGATCTCTAGCATCCTGCGGCCAGCGCTCCGGCGGAAAACCATGATCCGCTAGCCAGGCTGCGTTCGCATCAAACCCTCGCCACCCCACTGAATTCGCAGCAGCCTCAACAACCTCGGCCACCTCGTTAACAATTCCATCTTTAAACTCTTCAGCTATCTCCCTAGGTAGCACAGCTTCGGCGCTCATTAAATGAGTTACAGCCTCTTCATGTTTATAATAGCGGTTGAAGAAATCGCCACTATCACTATTTTTGAGAGAATGTGTCGAGTCAATCTGCTCCTGCATAGCACGCCGCGCACTATCCATAAGTTTTGGCATATGCCTATAATGTTCTTTGAAAAACGCTGCAACATTCTTTTTTGCCAAATCCAGCAAAAAAGAATGTGTAAAATAATGGAAGTATTCTTTATCATTATTAAGTCTATCGTCATTCGCCAACAATTTTCTTACATTAGGCACTAGCTTCTCTATTTCTTCATAATCGCCCCGCGCGATACTTCCTGCGAAATCAGGAAAACTCTTAGGAGCAAAATTGCCGTTAAAGCCATCCACGTCAGCCCGAAACTCCCACCCTTCGTCAATCTTATCAATTCTTCGCAGAGTCAATTCGTCAAGTTCTTCTTCCTCGTGAAAATCCTCGCTTTCAGAATCGCCGCTCGCATTATCTGTAACCTCATGACTCTCGTCAGCACTACGCCAGCCAGTCTTTTCCGCCAGCCGAGACGCTAAACCAGCCACATATCCTCCTATCCGCCACAGCAATCGAGGTTTCCGTTCATCATTACTGGCCCCTGCCTCTAATAAAGGCACTCCATCAGGCACAGGAAGAAGCGCCGCTTTACCAAGGTCGCCAGCTTTATCCAGCCCCGACGCCAGCAGTCTATCAGCGCCAGGCACAGACCCATCTTCGTTAGCAGCGGTAATCAATTCTTCTGTCATATTTGTTTTAAC
>NZ_PQNZ01000060.1:0-4117 GCF_004138385.1 Candidatus Nanosynsacchari sp. TM7_ANC_38.39_G1_1
AAATAATCAAATGATGCTCAAGCAAAAAACAAATACCCCGCCCTAACAAGCGGAGTATTTGAGCCTGCTCTAAACTACGAAGAGTTAGCGCTTTGAGTATTGCTCGCGTTTGCGGGCGCTGCGCAGGCCGTATTTCTTGCGCTCTTTCTCGCGTGGGTCGCGCTTCATGAAGCCGGCCTTCTTGAGTGGAGCGCGCAAGTCGGCGGCACCAGCAGTAATCGCTTTGGCGATAGCTTGCTTGATAGCGTCAACTTGGCCGCTAAGCCCGCCGCCGCGTACTAGTACGCTGACGTCAAACTCTTTTTGCTTGTTGACGGTTGCTAGCGGGTCGGTAATCTCGGCTAGCAAAGTCTTGTTGCCTGATAAGTATTCATCGGCAGTCTTGCCGTTGATGGTGATCGCGCCTTTACCGGCGGTCAGGCGAGCGCGGGCAGTAGCGCTTTTGCGCCGGCCCAAGCCGTAATCGTATTTGTCGGTAGCCATTTACTTAACCTCTACTTTCTCTGGTTTCTGGGCTGCGTGGTCATGCTCGGCGCCCGGGAATACACGCAGGCGAGCCATACGGTCGGCTGCGAGTTTATTCTTGGGCAGCATACCTTTGACGGCGTGCTCAATGATACTTGCCGGGCTTTTGGCGCGGAGATCTTTGAGCTGAGCTTCTTTCAAACCGCCTGGGAAACCGCTGTAGCTGTAGTATATTTTGTCAGTTTCTTTATCACCAGTCACGACAAGTTCGCTAGCGTTAACGACGACAACGTAATCGCCGTTGTCAACGTGCGGCGTGTAAGTTGGCTTGTATTTACCAGTGAGGTAGCTAGCGATCGCGGTCGATAATCGGCCCAGGCTAGCGTCGCGGGCGTCAATCAGTATCCAGCGGCGAGCAATGTCGGCAGGCTTCTGTGAAAAGGTTTTTCCAGCCATTACTTAGCCTCCTTTGCTGCTTTTGGCATTGGTTTGAGTTCGTCGACGAATTCAACGATTGCCATTTGAGCGCCATCGCCAACGCGCAGCCGAGTGCGCTCGACGCGAACGTGCCCGCTAGTGCGGCCAGTTAGCTGCGGCGCGATTTGGTCGACGAGCTTGACGGCGGCAACTTGCGTACTGAGTCCAGCGATGACCGCTCGGCGGTTGGCCAGATTGCTTTTTTTGGCTTTGGTGATTAGTTTCTCGATATAACGTACGAGCTCTTTGGCTTTGGGCAGAGTTGTTTCGATACTCTCCTCCATCACCAAGCTCGTCGCTAGACCTTTCAGGAGCGCTCGCCTTTGGTCGCGTTGGCGGCCGAGCTTGCGTCCTCTGTATCCATGTCGATGCATTTAGAGCTCCAATTCTGCTAGTTTATCTTTTACTTCGTCAAGCGCCTTGCTACCGAAACCCTTAAGTTCGCGCAAGTCTTGCTCGTTGAGCGTGACTAAATCGTGAACGGTGCGAATTTCGTTATTGACTAAGGCATTGGCGGTGCGAGCACTCAGGCCTAAGTCTTCGATTGAGGCGTTCAAGCCGTCATTATCGTCCTCGACCTCTGTACCAAGTGCTGGTGCAGATTCGACAGTAGTACTGCCAGCCAGAGCTGTATACTGGTTGACGAGGATAGCGGCAGCTTCTTCGAAAGCTTCGCGCGGCGTCAGGCTACCGTCGGTTTCGATGGTCATCTCGAGCTTATCAAGGTTAGTCTCTTGACCGATACGAGTCGGGTCGACCTTGAAGCGAACACGAGTAACCGGGCTGAACATAGCGTCGATCGCAATCATGTCGCTATGCAGGCGTTTTTCGCTAGATTCTTCGATAGGCTGGTAACCGCGACCTGATTCAACTACTAGATCGATGACAACTGTCTTGTTTGGGTCGTCAACGTGGCAAATCACGTGGTCAGGATTCATCACCTCGACATCAGCATTGGTTGCGATATCGCCAGCAGTAATGACGTCGGCGCCAGTTTTCTCGAGACGCAGCTCGACTGGCTCATCGGTGGCAATACGGAAGTTGACACCTTTGAGATTCAAAGTGATGTCGACGACGTCCTCTTGAATGCCAGGAACAGTTGTGAATTCGTGCGTGGCACCTTCGATTCGGAAAGCGACAATTGCGCCGCCGCGGATGCTGGAGAGCAATACGCGGCGCAGGCTGTTGCCGAGCGTGTTGCCGTAATTAAAGTGCAGCGGCTCAATAACAAACGTACTTGAGTTCTCGCTGTTATCGATAATCTTGGCGAGCGCTGGGTTGTGAATAACTTTAGACATTTTAATCTTTCCTCCCTTTTTAACGTGAGTAGTACTCAACAATTAGCTGCTCGTTGATGCCCGCTTCGGCCTCTTCGCGCTTTGGTTCACTAGTAATTTCGATTTTTAGCTTTTTGATATCTCCCTTTAGCCAGCTAAGCGGCGCCTGAGTGGTATTGCCAAAGATATCGTTGATCGCCGTAAAGTAGCCAGACTTGGTGCTCTTCGGGCGAACTGTGATTACGTCGCCGGCCTTGACGCGAATCGACGGAATGTCGACGCGGCGGCCATTGAGCTCGAAATGTCCGTGGCTAACCAGCTGGCGAGCCTGGCGGCGGCTAGTAGCAAAACCAGCGCGGTAAACGACGTTGTCGAGACGCAACTCTAGGAAGCGTAGCAAATTTTCGCCGCTAAGACCTGGTTTGCGAGTCGCTTCGTTCATCAGCTTAGCAAATTGTTTTTCCAATAAACCGTACATGCGCCGGACTTTCTGCTTTTCGCGCAGCTGCTGAGAGTACATGCTCTGCTTGCCTTGGCGGCCATGAGCGTGCTCGCCCGGGATACCGCTTTTGCGCGCGAGGATTTTGTGCGCTTTAGGATGCAGCGCAACTCCTTCGCGGCGGCTCTGTTTGACGATTGGGCTAGTGTCTCGTGCCATTACGCTCTCCTTGCCTTTCGCGGACGAACACCGCCGTGCGGCACGCCCGTTACGTCTTTAATACTGTTGATTGAAATGTCAAAGCTGCTTATGGCGCGGATTGCCGCGTCGCGGCCTAGGCCGACGCCTTTGACAAAGACGTCAACTGTGCGCAAACCATAGGTTGATTTAGCAGCCTCGGCGGCCTTTTCAGCAGCAATTTGCGCTGCATAGGCGGTGCCTTTTTTGCTGCCGCGGAAACCGCAAGCGCCAGCACTGGCGGCGGTCAACGCATTGCCTTTGCTGTCGGCAAAGGTGATAATCGTGTTATTAAATGTCGCTTGGACATGCAGCTGACCGGTCGGGACTGATCGGCGCTGCTTCTTTTTTGATTTAGCTTCTGCCATTATTTAAAAGTCCTTCCTTATCAAGTCTTGCTTGCTGCTTTTGGCTGCGTGCCGCCGACGGCGATTGCTTTGCCTTTGCGGGTTCGCGCATTGGTGCGAGTCCGCTGGCCGCGTGTCGGCAAACCGTTTTTGTGCCTTAGGCCGCGGTAAGAACCGATGTCCTTTAAGCGTTTGATATTGTTGGTCACCAGGCGTTGCAGATCGCCTTCGGTGACATAATCCTTGTCGATAATGTCGCGAAGCTTCTGTTCTTCAGCCTCGGTGAGATCTTTCACCCGAGTGGTCGGCTTGATTTTAGCCGCCGCAAGGATGTCTCGAGAGTACTTCGGCCCAATACCATAGATATAGGTAAGGGCGATTTGTACCTGCTTGTCACTTGGGATGACTACCCCAGCAATTCGAGCCATGCTTAACCCTGCCTTTGCTTATGCTTAGGGTTTTTCTTGTTGATGACGTAGAGACGGCCTCTGCGGCGAACAAATTGATCACCCGGACCTCTCTTCTTGACACTCGGTTTAACTTTCATGAGCGTACAACTTTCTACAGGAAAAACCTGTTTTTAATGAGAGATGCTTGATATCAGGAGCAGCTCTGCGTTATTAATCGCGTGCGCGGAAGACGATTCTGCCCTTCGTGAGATCGTAAGGGCTCAACTCGACTTCTACGTTATCGCCTGGGACCAAGCGGATGTAATGCTTGCGCATCTTGCCGCTGATATAAGCGATAATTGTTAGGCTGTTCTCTAGTTCGACAACAAATTGAGTATTAGGCAGTGCTTCCACTACCTTGCCGCGCAGTTTGATGACTTCCTTTTGACTCGCCATAGATATACAGCTAACCATTATAGCGGATTT
>NZ_PQNZ01000061.1:0-4032 GCF_004138385.1 Candidatus Nanosynsacchari sp. TM7_ANC_38.39_G1_1
GTTAGTCCCGCCAAAATCAGACCAACCGCCCAAACAGTTCCCCAGAACACGTTCCAGCTATCAAACTTGATAATCTCGAGATTCCTCAGTAACAGAACCCCGCCGAGCGCCGCAATGGTAACGCCAAAGAACACTCTAACGAGAAAATTTTTCTTCATACCACTATTATGACATATCAATCACGGCTAGCAAAACTATCGCTTCCGGCGCTTTTTCACTAAGACAATCACCCGCCAAACCGCCGCAATAGCTACGGCAATCGCTCCAACGATAATCGCCCAAGCACCAGGTGTCGGCCAGAAAAATAACTCTATCGGTTCAACCTTTTTCGTCGTTAAATCAGCCGAATTTTTACTAACGCCCCATTCGCCGGCCTTTTTGTTGTAAGCAATTGAAAGCTCAGCGCGGTACTTACCGCCCCAGAATGGCTGCAAATTACTCTCGTAGCGGAACTGGCGGATTTGCTCGGCAATTGCTGCATACTCGCCGCCGTTTTGATAAACAACGTTGCCTAGCATATCCCTGACTACTAATTTGACATCAACATCAGCCGAAACGTTGCCAGAATTTTTAATAGCAATGTCATATAACTGCTTGCCGTTATTATCGACGGCGAATTTACCAACTGTCACGTCGCGGTGAATATTACCAGGGATAGTAATCGCCATACGCACCGCTTGGCGCGTTTGCAGCTGGATACCGCCTTTCTTAGCAGCGGCCGGATCGGCCTTACGCTGGATTACCAAACAAGCATTATGCTCGCCAACGTCAGCCTTATCAGGCACGGTAACTGCGAAATCAACGTTCGTCGATGCACCAGGCGCCAAAGCCACCTCGCTTTTCGCTAGTTTTACCCAATTGCCAGCATCTTTCTTTGCCTCGACTTGCTGCTTACATGTCATATCGCCAGTCGCTGTGACCGTGCCATCGACGGCATACACCTCAATATTCGCTCGCTCAGTCAAACCATTAGTAATCGTCAACTGATCAGATTTGCTAGCACCGCGATTCAATTGATAAATAAAAATCGACTGCGTCCGCGGGTTGTTCGGATCAGGATTCGCCGGACGGCTACCAATTCCTGCCGCTAAAGCCGACGACGGCCATAAAACACCTGCCGCGACCACCATCACCGCTAGCCTGCGCCAGCATGAAACTATACCCCATATTCTCCTCATTAAAATCATATGATTTATTATACCAAGCCAAGACGCTCATGGCTATACCAACCACCCGGCTAATCCTCCCAAAAACTAAATAATCCGCGTAAATGAAAATCAGACGCCCGAAAGAGCGCCCAATTTTCATTGATATAACTGCGCCAGATCTTAGATAGCGGCCACAGTTTGAGTCATCGGCAAAGTATAGGTACCTGCTGCCTGTCCAGCTGGAATAGCCTGGCTCAAGCCGACACCCGTCACATAACCGCGCCAAACATCATCGGAACCAGCCGCCGCGCTGATCAGCGTTACCGGAGAAGTGCCGGAAAATGCTGCTTGCGAACCCAGTGTGATGCCCGTGGAAGCACCGATCATTGATGTCAGCGTTCCAGCAGCTGGATTAACCGTCAACTGTCCAGTCGTAGCATTACCGTTGTACTGATATGTATTGCTACCGCTCGTCCATTTTCCTGTACCAGGAGTTGTCGCATTCAATGTCAGCGTCCAGCCATTATTAGCGCCGCCAGGGTTATCGACAGCGATACGCTTATCATTAGCACCAAATGTACCAGTCGTCGTCTGGGCAGAAGTCGACGCCGTAGTCGCATTCATGGCAAATGTTGGATTTGTCACTACGCTATCGCCGGTATCACGAATGTCGGTACTGAGCACGCCAGCATTAATCGTCTGGCTCAATTCTGACGTCGCTGTAGTCGCCGCGTACACCGCTGTGCCCGCCAAACCGACTACGCCAGCTACACCGACTGCCAAAGCTACGTTTGCTATTAGTTTTTTCATATCGTATCCTTTCTTTTACGTTATTTTCGTTACTTCGTTGTCCATTACAGTGCTACTATCTACCCTCCTTCGCACCTCCGAACATCCGCTAATCTCCTATGGTTCATGACTGCCTCCTCGTCTGTTACGTATCAGCAGTATGAACGCAATAATAATCATTCCCAGCGCCGCTATCACCATAAGCCACATATTTGCGCCAGTATTAGCCAAATCTTTACCAGGTTTTATATCTGCAGCGGCTGCCGAAACAGCCGGAACCGCTGGTGATGATGGAATTACTGGCGGCGTCGGCGGCAAGATTCTCGGCGGGATAGTAACTGTAAAAGGTACCGCGTGATTAATTTGCAAAGCCGAGCCGTAGGCTTGGGTCGAGGAAGCGATCTCGCCAAGGTAAGTTTTGCCGCGTTCTATCACCAGCGTCGTATCGCCAGGATGTGTATTCGGCCAATTCGAAAGAACCAGCACCCAAGCATTGCCATTAACCGTCAATTCCGGATCAACACCCAAAACAAACGTCCGGCCAGCCAGCTCAACTGCCAACCGATGAACTCCAGTCATCGGATTAATAACCGTGTGTACCGCATCATATACGCCGTAAATCACTGGGTAGCCGTTATCTTTAATTACCGAATGGTCGTATTTTGGCGCAAAAACGTCGCACTCCACATCATTCACTTGACCAACCGCTCTGCTGTAAACTGTATGAGAGCAGTCTATTTCACGAATTAACTGTGAAAAAGTTGAATCTGCTGAAGTTGTCGCCAGAGCAGCTTTGCTATTAAAAACCACGCCAATTATTGCTGTTAAAAATACAACAACTACCGCACCAGTTCTCATTACATTTTTCATCCTCATCATTGCGCTACCACCGTTACTGTTACCGGCAATGTATACGCGCCTGGCTTCTGATACGCCGGAATAGTCTGCTTCAAGGAAATATTCTGCAATTTAAACAAGCAAGTCAAACTGCTGCTGCTCGAGGCGGTCGCTAGCGTAATCGCGTTAGCCGACGCCGTACCAGCCACAAACGCACCGCCCGCACCATAAGACAATCCAGCCGTCGTACAAGCCTGCCCCAGCGGCGTCGAACCAGACGCTGTAAAGGCGCTTGATGATAAGTCAACCGATAATTGCCCTTGGTCTGCATTAGTGTTATTAAACGCATAATTCGCTGCGCCGCCAGTCTGCGTCCATTTAGCTGTCGAACCGCCAGTTGCCGCCAATGAAACGCTCCAGCCTGTCGTCGATAAGCTATTTGCCACCTCAAGCTGTTGCGACGAATTATTAGATAATTTCGCAGTCGTGGTACTTGCCGTTTTACCAGTCATTGCTGCCGAAAATACAGTAGTCGGATTAGCTAATGTGGCATCAGTGGCATCTGCAAATCGAATATCCAGCGAACCATCAGCAGTCTTAAACTCCGGATAATACGAATAAGTATCGATACTCGTCCCCGGCGCTGCTGCCGTATCGGCCACCAAGCGAACACAATAATTCGTATTGCGCTCCAGGCCATTATCAGTCAGCGCCAAATCCCACAGGCCCGTCTCGCCGGCATTAATCTCGCGATTGTTCGTGAATGTCAGCTGCGCAGCGCTACCCGGGCGGACTATTGATTGATAGCTGTGACCAACACTAGTTGGCGGCAAACCTGGATTATTAGCCATTGCCGCAATCGCCGTCCCGTTATTCGGACCGGTCGCCGAGTACGCCAAAGCCGAATTATTAGTTACATCCTGCCAACCAGCAGCCACCGCCTGGCACGCCGCCGCCGTCTTCTTGGCGTATTGAACGCGGAGTTTCATGGCATTGGCGAGAACGGTAGCCATCTCTTTAGGTGCGTAAACGCGGACAGGAACGGAAGAGCTTATATTTGAATTATTGCCAAGCTGGCCAGAGCTGTTGATACCCCAACAGTATGCTTTATTATCAGATGTAGTTGCACAGGTATACCAAGCGCCAACCGAAACTTGTTTAATCGTCTTACCCGCTAGAGCACCGGTAGCATTGACAGCTACAGGAATAGAAGAATTTGATGTATTACCAATACCAAGTTGCCCAGAATTATTCCTCC
>NZ_PQNZ01000062.1:0-4023 GCF_004138385.1 Candidatus Nanosynsacchari sp. TM7_ANC_38.39_G1_1
ATGCTAATATATGATATCAAGTAATCTATGAAAGGATACACATTCATGAGTCAGGCTCAATTGCCTAAAGATAATGCATGGGAAGCTTTTGAAAAAGCTTCTGGTAAATTACGCGATGCTTATAAAATGGAACGGTCTAAAAACTGCTGGATTATACGTAAATTTGATAAAAATTCCATAGCAATGGGTGAAGCTCCTTGGGTTGTCACTGATAGTGGCGAAGTGATTAGAGTTGGTTATCCGCTCTCGCTCGAGGCAGTGCTTGCAGAAGTTGCACGACGTACCGAGAACGGCTAAGTTAAAGGTGTAGCTGCAATGACGCTGCACTCTAAGCCGCTTTTGTATGATCAGATCGCAGCCGATCCAATGAATGATGATTTTACTAATAGAGGTTGGTTGCCTGTGTATTCTGCCTCAGTAAGTTCGCGAATTGTACTGGTCGGGCAGGCGCCAGGTCGAATTGCTCAGCAAACGTTAAGGCCGTGGAATGATGCTAGCGGTCGCTTGCTTCGGCAATGGCTGAATGTGACGGACGAGCAGTTTTACGATTCCGATCTCTTTGCGCTGATGCCGATAGATTTTTATTATCCAGGCAAGGGAGCACACGGCGATTTGCCGCCGCGCTTGGATTTTGCTAAGAAATGGCACCCGCGTTTGCTAGCGCAGATGCCGAATGTGCGATTGACAATTTTGGTTGGTTCGTATGCGCAAAAATATTATCTTGATCGCTGCGCCAAGCAGAATTTGACAGCAACTGTGGCGGACTTTAATATGTATTTGCCAGATTATTTTCCATTGGTTCATCCATCACCGCTCAATATTGGTTGGCGCAAACGTAATCCCTGGTTTGAATCGGACGTTATTCCAGTTCTACAAACTATAGTTAAGGAGGTACTGTCATGACAGTCTATAAAATTAAACGAATTTACGAATCGCCAACATCAGATGATGGCTACCGCGTGCTAGTTGACCGATTATGGCCGCGCGGTATCAGTAAAGAAAGAGCGGCGCTAGACGAGTGGGCTAAAGAAATCGCGCCAACCAATGAGCTGCGCCAATGGTTTAATCATGACCCAGAAAAATTTACAGAATTTTCAGAACGTTATACAAAAGAGTTAGATGAAAATCCTGCCGCTATCAAGGCGAGAAATGACTGGACTAATCATCCAATCGTTACGCTATTGTATAGCGCTAAGGATGCGGAGTTTAACCAGGCGGTAGTACTTAAGCAATGGTTAGAATAAATAGCGCTCTTCAAAAATACTCATTTTTGACGTAAAATATAATTAATGATACGACTCCACAACACTCTGACGCGTCGGCTTGATGATTTTACTCCGCTATCGTCTGATAAAGTGACTTTATATACTTGCGGACCGACTGTCTACGATGATTTACATGTCGGTAACTGGGCAGCCTATGTCTATTGGGATACGCTAGTTCGGACATTGCAAATTGACGGCTATACAGTTGATCGCGTGATGAATATAACCGATGTTGGGCATTTGGTCAGTGATGCTGATGAAGGCGAGGATAAGCTTGAAAAGGGCGCTCGTCGCGATGGAAAAACTGCTTGGGAAATCGCTGAATACTACACGCAACATTTTCTTGACGGCATGAAAGCGCTCAATCTTATTCCGCCGACGCATATAGCCAAGGCGACTGATTACATCTCGCAGCAGATTTCTTTGCTGCGGGCTCTTAAACAGCGCGGCTGCACCTATCAAACCAGCGACGGCATCTATTTTGATACCAGTACTTTTCCGCGTTACGCCGACTTTGCGCAGCTTGATTTGAGCGCTCAAAAAGCTGGTGCTCGCGTCGATGCTAACAGTGAGAAGCGCCAACCGTGGGATTTCGCGCTCTGGAAATTTACCGAGAAAGGTAAAGTGCGCGATATGGAGTGGGAGACGCCTGCTGATTTGCTAGATACGCCGCCAGAAGATAACAAGCCAGTCATGGGCTTTCCTGGTTGGCACTTGGAATGCTCGGCTATCGCCATGAGTTTGCTCGGCAAGACAATCGATATTCATACTGGCGGAATTGATCATATTCCGGTGCATCACACTAACGAAATTGCCCAGAGCGAAGCGGCAACTGGCCAAAGGTTTGCGAACTTTTGGCTGCACTGCAACCACCTGAAGATTAATGGCGGCAAAATCAGTAAGTCTCTCGGTAATGGCTACACGCTTGATGATCTAAAGCAGCATGGTTTCTCAGCGATGGATTTGCGAATGTTTATTTTGCAGGGACATTATTCTAACGAAGGTAATTTTTCATTCGAGAATTTGCAGGCAGCACATAACCGGCTACAACATTGGCGCGACGTGGCTTGTCTACGACATCAAGTTCACGATCGCTTACATAGTGATACCGAGAACAACGATCTGCGACATGATTTCTCGCCGAGTGCAGCTATTGGCGCCGTCAAAGAAGCGTTAAACGATAACTTAGAAACGCCACGGGCGCTAGCTATTGTCGATAAAGCCTTAACTGAACTCGACAAAAAACCACCGCAGAAAATCTATAGAGCTGGATTAATCGAATTTTTAGAGTTTGTTGATGCGGCATTGGGGCTTGAGCTGTTGGACTCAACTCCCGATATTGATGATGAATGTAAACGGTTATTAGTAGAACGCCGCCGTGCTCGCGATAACAAGAATTGGGTAAATTCCGATGAATTACGCGACGAGCTGCTCAATGAATACGGCGTAGTTGTCAAAGACACCGCACATGATACTTTATGGGCGTACGCTGACGAAAAACCAGAGTAGACTCGAGTGTTTAAAAGATTCTTTTTGAATGGTGTGAGCTGGCTAGGCCAATCCTTTACTAGGCTTCAGTTTCTGATTTAGCTGCCCCTGGTTTACTTTTTTCGCGGCGAACACGCTTGAGTAGGCGAGCAAGCTTTGTCGGTTTGGCAGCTGGTTCTTCGCGGCGTTCGACCTTGATATATTCAGTTGCAAGCACTTTGGCGCAGCCAGCTATCGGTATCGAGATAATACCGCCAACCATGCCGAACATGTACAGTCCTATAGTTACCGCCATCAAAACCATTAGCGGCGAAAGTTCAATACGCTTCGATTGAATAGTTGGCGAAATTACATTGTTCTCAATCTGTTGATAAATGATGAAGTAAATACCAAAAGCTATCGCTGCTGGCATACTATTAATTGCCAGTAATGCAAAGACAATAATGCCGCCAATTCCTGCGCCGAACATTGGGATCAGCGACAAGATAAACATGATAGCAATCGTTGGCAAAGCGATGTTTGCTGGTACTGCTGGAAAAACTTGACTCAAGATAAATACTGTTAAGCCGGCAAAAGCACCATCTAAACCCGAAACGATCAATTGTCCGCTTACATATCCAGAGATTACTGCATTCATCCGCCGGAAGATGATCCGATGGTGCTGCATTCGCTTGTCGTTGCTGTATAATCCCCAGAAGTATCGTGACCAGCGCGGTCCTTCGACCAGCATTAGGAATGTTAGAACTAGCGCTAGCGAGGCCTCGGTGATTAGCGACATTGTCGTTCCGACGCCGCTGAGAAAGTTCTGTCCAAAGTTTGCCAGCCACGACGTTGCATTTCCTTGTATTGAAACAACCATTTGATCAATCTGCGATTCTAGATGATAACGCGATACTATAGCACCAAAACCCTTCCATTGCGCCGACATTGTTCGTATCGTATCGGGTAGAGTTTGTAAAAAGCTAATTGTTTGCTGAACTATTGGCGGCACTGCCAAAAACAGAATTGCCGCTAGTATTGCTACAATAACGATAAAAGCGATAGCTGTACTGAGAGTTCGGCTGCGGTTGGGTAGCTTATTAGCCAACCAGCTGACTGGCCCATTGAGAGCTAGTGCTAAGAATGCTGCCGCTCCAATAATTACTAACGCTGTACGAGCATTCCAAATTAATAAGCCTGCTAGTCCAAAGCCGATTACTACCAGCCAAAAACGTACGAATGTTATAGTGTCTATCTCGATTTTAACCTTCATATTTTTAGTATAGCGCTT
>NZ_PQNZ01000063.1:0-3650 GCF_004138385.1 Candidatus Nanosynsacchari sp. TM7_ANC_38.39_G1_1
AATGTGGTATGATATATCATAGATAAATAACTTAGGAGTAGAGGATGATGAAAGGAATAATTCTAGCGGGTGGATCAGGTACAAGATTATGGCCAATCACAAAGGCTATTAGCAAACAGTTGATGCCGATTTACGATAAGCCAATGATCTACTATCCATTAACTACACTAATGCAAGCAGGCATTCGCGATATCTTAATCATAACAACACCAGAAGATCAGAGTAGTTTTCAACGACTGCTCGGTGATGGCTCACAATGGGGAATTAGTCTACAATACGCTGTTCAACCAAGTCCAGATGGATTAGCACAGGCTTTTATAATTGGTGAGAATTTCATTGGCGATGACAAAGTAGCGTTAGTATTGGGTGATAATATTTTCTATGGTGCAGCTCTCGATAGCTCACTACAAGCATGTACCAATCCAGATGGTGGTACTGTTTTTGCTTACAAAGTTTCCGACCCAGAAAGATATGGTGTTGTTGAGTTTGACAGCCAAAACCAGGCTGTCTCAATTGAAGAAAAACCAACTCAACCAAAATCAGACTTTGCAGTTGTTGGATTATATTTTTACGATAACGATGTTATTGAAATTGCTAAAAATGTCGAACCAAGCAATCGTGGTGAGCTAGAAATAACCTCTGTTAATGCTGAATATTTACGTCGCGGTAAACTCAAAGTTCAAACACTTGATAACGGCGATGTTTGGCTAGACACCGGCACCATCAGCAGCTTAACTGATGCCGAAGATTTTGTTCGTGTCGTCCAAACGCGTACCGGCCAAATTGTCGGCAGTCCAGAAAAAACTGCTTTCCAAAACGGCTGGATTAACCGCCAGCAACTTGAAGAGATCGCTGCCACACTCAAGAAATCAGGCTACGGAGAATACTTGAACGTATTGTAATTACCGATGAAAAAAGTTTGTGTTATCATACCTGCCTACAACGAATCTAGCGTCATCAAAGATGTTATTAAAAAAGCCAAAAAAGTTTTCTCAAAAGCCAAAAAAGACTACTCAATTGATATAGTTCTCATCAACGACGGATCAAAAGACAATACGCTCGAACAAGCTCGAAAAGGCGGCGCAATTGTCATTGATCATATTTTGAATTCTGGAGCCGGCGGCGCAACGCTAACTGGGCTTGCATACGCGCGGCAACACAGCTATGATATTGCCGCCACCATGGATGCTGATGGTCAGCATGATCCAGAAGATGTTTTGGCGGGTATTCGGCAGAGCGACAACTCTAACACTGATTTACTTATCGGTAGCCGACTCATCAATAGCGAGGGCATGTCTAGGACTAAAGTTTTAGGAAACAAGGGTCTCAGCTTCATTACTTACGCCCTATTTGGTATCAATGTTACTGATTCGCAATCTGGTCTGCGAATTTACTCGCGAAGGGCAATTGATAATCTCGACTGGAAATCGACTGGTTATGAGTTTTGCTCAGAGATGATTTGGCGTGCCAAACAAGCAGGCATGGTAATCGGTGAATATCCAATCAAGGCAATTTACACCGACTATTCCCGCGCCAAAGGCCAAAACAACTGGAACGCCATCAATATCGTCAAACGATTATTCAAACAACGTTTAACGGAGTTATTCGAATGAGATATCTTATCCTCGTACTACTCAATGTGCCGATTATTTTAGCAGCATTGATCAATATCATTACTCAGTACAAACTGCGCAAAGTTAGTGTAACGCGCTTTCGCCATCAATTAATTATCTGGATGGTTATCATGGTTGTACTGATTGGGTCATTTCCTCTGTATAACATTTCGATAGGCCATCCGCCGCTGGATTCGTCAGAGTTAAGCTTATTTGATATTTTGCAAACTACAGCGATTATTTTGCTATTCTACATCGCCAACAACCAGCGCCAGCGTATCGACCAAAACGAGCGAAGACTGCGCGATTTGCATCAAGAATTATCAATCAGGCTGTCGGATGAAAAATAGTATTGATATCATCGTACCGTACTGGGGTGAGTTTTCACTACTGAAGCAAACTGTCGATTCAGTGCTAGCACAAACCAGCAAAGCCTGGCATTTGACTATTCTTGACGATCATTATCCAGACAAAACTGCCTACAATCATTACAAAAAATTAAACGATAAACGCATCACGTATATCAGACACCGTAAAAATATTGGTATCACCGCCAACTTTAATTACGCTATTCAACACGCAAGCGCACCGTATTGTATGATTGTCGGCTGCGACGATAAACTATTACCTAGCTACGTTGATACTGCGCTAAAAAACATTGGTGAATCAGACTTTTATCAGCCTCGCGTACAGATAATCGACGACAAAAGTAACGTATATCTACCGCTTGCCGATAAAGTTAAAAGAATACTGCAGCCTAAAAAATCTGGCATACTGTCTGGCGAAAAACTTGCTGCGTCGCTTTGCTGTGGAAATTGGCTTTATTTTCCATCCATCACTTGGAAAACCGATACTCTCAAACAATACTCATTTGATACAAAGTATAAAATCCTTGAAGACGTCATCGTCGAATTGACCATGATTATTGATGGCGCTTCGCTTTATTTTGACACAACAGAAACTTTTCAATACCGCCGTTTTGCCGAGTCGTTATCTAGCAAGGAAAAAGGTAAAAATGGTATCCGATTCAAGGAAGAGAACGAAGTCTATGATAATTTTTCCGATAGGTTTAATGAGATTGGCTGGAAAAAAGCCGCACGAGCAGCAAAACTTCGCGTGACATCACGCATTCATAGTTTCTTGTCGCGGTTTTAGCGCTTATCCTATCACTCTATTTTGTCTTTGCAAACTTACGATTAACCGCCCAGGCATACAGATTGACGATTATCGATTGCGGCAATAGGTCATACAGTCGCCAGTTTATATCCTTCTTGGCTATTGGCATTTTAGCGTTTTTCCAGGGCGTTAGTTTCAAATATTTACGCCACAAAAAACCAACTGGATTATCGTTACCCTGCTGCCACGGCCTACCGTTCACACCAAACTGCGAATGAATGATCTTCGGCGTGTAGTAACTCTCCATGATTTCATCATAACTGTAAAAACTCTCTGGCAAGAAACCATTGGCCTTAATATATTTTTTAATGTCATAGCCATAGAAAACGGTCGAGAAATTATATTCCACACCGACTTTCTTGATCTTGCCCTTGAAAAACACGTTGCACAAATCTTGGTCAGCCACCTCGTAGCGATTGTGTCGCAAATGCTCGCGCATCTTGGCATCAATCTTATCTTTCATCCATTTTTTGTGATTGATAAGCATAACCCCACAATTAAAGTAACCGTCGGTTGGTTTCAAACCAATGACATCTTTGTGCGCGTTCACCATGGTAGCGTCGTACGACAGCGCCATCACATTACCCTCGAAATCAAGCTCCAAAAGACCATCAAGCGCACCGCTGATCACCGTGTGTGGGTTAATATACAAAATTCGGTCTGTTTTGATGTCAAGCTTGGCAAACGCCAGCATCTTATACCATGTGATATATAATCCCTTCCAAGCCTTAACGCCAATCTCTTTCAATTCGTCAGGATAACTTGACACGTCAACGAAAGTAATTGTCGCGTTCTTATAATTTCCAACCATTTTGTTGAATTTATTGATACTATCTTTTTTGAGTTGATGTCCAAGATAGA
>NZ_PQNZ01000064.1:0-3629 GCF_004138385.1 Candidatus Nanosynsacchari sp. TM7_ANC_38.39_G1_1
AGCGTGTGCTACTGATGTATTATCCGCACGATGATGGCTTTGGCTTGCCGGGCGGACATATTGACGCTGGCGAAACGCCTGACGTGGCGCTAGAGCGAGAGCTGCGCGAGGAGCTGGGTATCACCATCGATGCGACACCGGCTGATTTCTATATGCGCTATCCGCGAGGTAGTGCCGTCAAAGACCATAAAATTATTCTTGGCTACACGGCTATGGTTGACGGTAACATCGAAATACCGGACCGAGCGTGTGATGGCGGCGAGGAACGTATAGTTTGGCTGACGCGAACAGAAGTCGAAGCTACTGACAAAATTGCGCCAGGCTACCGGGATTTTGTGCTGAAGTGGTGGCCATAAGGAATGTATATCTGAGGAGGTGTAAATAAGTTATGAAATCAATTCCTAAACGAACGCTAAAGTTCACTGACTCATGGCTAATGCTGCGCAGCCAGTGGGCGCGCTGGCCGGGATTTACGGTGGCGATAGCCAAAGACGGCGAGGTGGTTTTTCATAAAGCCTACGGTCTGGCAAATATAGAACACAACGAAACATTAACGACCGATCACCTCTTTCACGTCGCCTCACACTCAAAAACTTTTACCGCCACGGCCGTAATGCAGCTACAAGAGCGCGGCAAGTTACGCATCGATGACTTAGTGACGGCACATCTACCGTGGCTGGCGCAGCATAGCGACCAGCGTTGGCGTGACGTAACCTTGCGTCAATTGTTGAGCCACTCAGCAGGCGTGATTCGTGACGGCCAGGCGTCAGGCTTTTGGCAGTTTCAAGGAGCATTTCCAAATGAAGATGAATTCAAGCAGCAAATCATGAAGTCAAAACTGGTGTTTGAGCCAAATTCTGAGTTCAAGTATTCCAATTTTGGTTTTGGTTTGCTCGGTTTGGTGATTGAGCAAGCTAGCGGCAAATCGTACGCTGATGTTGTGGCGGAAAATATCATCATGCCACTTAACTTAACACAAACCGCTGCGGAATATTCGCCGGATTTACAAATGGCAACTGGCTACGGTAGGTTTGATTTACGCCAGCAGCGCCGTCCGTTTCAGCACATCACAACTGGTGTATTGCAGCCAGCCACGGGATTTTGCTCAACGGCGCATGACTTGGTAAAATTCTTTGCTGCGCTGCAAGTCGGCTCAGGCAAACTATTGAGTGATGCTTCCAAACGGGAAATGCAGCGCCCATCGTGGCAAGTTGCTGATGATGCGAATGCAGGTAGCTACGGGCTGGGCTTGGATATAAAAAAGGATAAAAGCAGCAAGCGGATTGTCGGTCACAGTGGTGGCTGTCCAGGATTCATCAGCAATACGTGTTTACAGCTTGATGGTGGAATAGCCGTTTCGGTGTTGGCGAACGCGTATGATACAGCGCCAGCAATGATTACAAATTCGATACTAGAAATTATTGATCAATTTGGTGATGCTTCTGATAAAAACCGTCGCAAGTTTGAAGCGCGGTTTGCCAATGATTATGGTGTGTATGAAGTCGTTGATACGGCAAAAGGCTTGAGGGGCTTATGGTCTAATGATTGGCAACCATTCAACATGGCTGAAGAACTGGAAATAGTCGATGACGCCACTCTAAAAATTGCAAAAAGCAGTCATTTTAGCTACTTTGGCGAGCTGATGAAGTATGAGTTTGATGACAAAAATAAACCTTCCGCCATGTACCGCAGCGGTGCCAAGAATTACGTGAGCCAAGATGGTGATATGAGATTATGAAAGGATTTTTGTGTCAAACATAGAGTATGAAGCTAAAATATACGATGTTATCCCAGCTGATATTGCGGTAAAGTTGGCGAGGCTTGGCGCCAAAGAGATTGGTAGTTATAATTTCCGCCGTTATGTATTTGATACAATTCCGGTAACACCAAATCGCTGGGTCCGGTTGCGTTCTGATGGGCAACACGCTACTCTGACTGTCAAAGAAATAACCGCCGAGGCTATTGATGGTACTCACGAATGGGAAGTTGAAGTCTCTGACCTAGAAACGACACTGGAGATACTAGCAAAGATTGGCATCAAACCACGTGGCTATCAAGAAAACAAACGGCAAGAATATAACCTTGGTGGCGTCCAGGTCGTCATTGACCGCTGGCCAAAGCTAAAACCTTACATTGAGATAGAAGGTAATAGCGCGAAGGAAGTGATAAATACTGCGAAACTTTTGGGCTACGCCGAGGATGATTTGACGATGAAGAGCACTTCCGATTTGTATAAAGATGTCGGCATGAATATCGAGAAACTTGCAGAATTAAGGTTTGATGAATAAACAGTGTGCGAATATATTATAAAGATCTCTTGTTGAGGTGGTTGTTCGGTGTGATATTAGTTGTTATAATTAACACAAATTAATTTGTGGAGGTAGTATGAAGACCATCGGTATGATTGGCGGTATGAGCTGGGAGTCATCTCAGGAATATTATCGTATCATTAATGAGAAAACCAAAGAAATTATGGGCGGGCTACACTCAGCAAAAAGTTTGTTATTCTCGTTTGACTTTCATGAAATTGAGGAACTACAGGCCAAAGGTAATTGGGCGCAACTAACAACTATGATGATTGATGCAGCACGGCAACTGCAATCAGGCGGTGCGGACTTTTTATTGATTTGTACTAATACTATGCATAAAATGGCGGATGATATCACGGCACAAGTTGATTTACCACTGCTACATATCGCGGACGCTACGGCAGAGCAGATTTTGTCACACGGTTTTTCGAAGGTTGCACTGCTTGGCACGAAATTTACCATGGAACAGGATTTTTATAAGGGCCGTTTGCAAGATAAATTTGGCTTGGAAGTTATTGTACCAAACGAAGCTGATCGTCAAATTGTTCATGACGTGATTTACAATGAATTGTGTGTTGGTGATATTAACGACCAATCGCGCCAGGAATACCGTCGCATTATTGCCGAGCTTCAGGCTCAAGGCGCAGAAGGCGTTATTCTTGGCTGTACCGAGATACCGTTACTCATCCGACAAACTGATGTCGAACTACCAATCTTTGACACCACTTGCATTCATGCCGAGGCGGCGGTGGAGTTTGCAAACAGATAGCTATATTGCACAATAAAAGAATCCTTTATTCCAGACAACTGCCGCTTACATAAGAATGTGCAAGAACCTTACATTCTCAAAAGAAATCTTGTATCTCATACGGTTAGCTAGACCGAGTGCGGTTACTTATTAATGATAGCTGCAGGTTAACGCGCTGAAATACCGCCATCACCTCAACGACTTCATTTTAAAATTACTCGCTGTTCACTACAATTTAACGCCCAACCACGCCGCCAATACATCGCCGGCAAAGTAGGCCAGTCCAGCGGCGACTGCGCCGAGGAGAAGGGTGATGGCGGCTTCTCGCCACGGCGACTGATTGCCAACTTTGCCTTTAGTGAAACCAATCGCCAGGAAAGCGACCGCTGTCAGTGCAGAGCTGACATAAAATAGGCTGGTGCTTGGCGTTTTTAAGCTGGCGACCACGTCGACCAGGTAGGGTAATACCGGCACGCTACCCACGGCAACAAAGGCCAAAAACGTAACTGCACCAATGATTTTGGGCGAAGCCCGTTTTTGGGTGTCGCGGGCTGATTCTTCGTGCTCAGCGC
>NZ_PQNZ01000065.1:0-3621 GCF_004138385.1 Candidatus Nanosynsacchari sp. TM7_ANC_38.39_G1_1
TTAAGAGGTGGTGGCCCAGTCCCGACCGGGATATAGTTCAACCGATCGGGACCGGGGCTTTAAATCCTCTCTATTTTCAGGAAAGAGAGGATTATACGGATATATTATGATGCAGGTGTCTTCAAAATGCAAATTGCAGATTATGCTGCTCGGCGCAGGCGCAGGAGTTTGCGCCGATTTTTCTTTATTTGGCTACCGTCGTCGAGATCGTCAATACTGAAGTCGTCGTAGGTTACCATCAGAGCGCGCGAATTGATTTGCCGCAGCGTCTCGAGGCCGACAGTCACTACAATCAGCAGTCCGGTACCGCCAATCGACAAGTTCGAAACGTTAAGTCCGAGTTGCGCAAAGATATAGTCAATGGCGAACGGCATGATAGCAATAATGCCAAGAGCGATTGAGCCAAACAAAATCAAGCGGTTAACGGTGCGCGTTAAATATTCTTCGGTTTGAGCGCCTGGCCGAATGCCGGCGATGAAGCCGCCTTGCTTTTGCAGATTTTCGGAAATTTCGTTAGCGTTAAAGACGATACCTGTGTAGAAATAAGTGAAGGCGATAACCAGCACAAAGTACAAAATTGGATAAATCGCTACCGTCCAGTCGCCGTTGCTGAAGCTAGCTGCCGTCGGCGTTTGGAACCACTTGATTAGGTTGTTGGCGATAGTGTGGTTGGCGCCAGGCATAGCGCGCATAACTTGGCCGACAAATGCCGGTAGGCTGAGAAAGGCCACCGCGAAAATCACCGGAATAACGCCAGCGGCGATCAACTTGATCGGCAAAATACTTTTGACGCCGCCGTAGCTAGTGTTGCCAGCGACTCGCTTAGCGTAATTGATGGTAATGACTCGCTGCGCTTCGTTGATCTTGACCAGGAAATATAGCAATACCAAGCCGACCGTACCGAGAATTAGCAGCAGCCAGAACGTTGTTGGATCGACTGGTACATCAAACCAGCCAAAGATGCTGAGTTTGCCCTTGGTGGTGCTTAATAGCGAGTTAATTAGCGTACCAAAAGTATTTGGCAGCTGGCTAACAATACCAGCGAAGATGATAAGCGAAATACCATTGCCGATTCCCTGTTCGGTGATCAGCTCGCCGATCCACATCAGCAAGATTGAGCCGGCAGTCATGGCGGTTACCGAAATTGCCCACTGCCAAATCGAGGTGCCAGTGGTGCCGGTTGACGAATTCGCCAAGACGGATTGCTGCAGAATGTAAACAAAAGCGATAGATTGAACGATAGCTAGCGGCACAGTAACGACGCGCGTCCACTGGTTGATTTTGCGGCGGCCTGATTCGCCGTCGTTATGCAGCTCTTCTAGCTTCGGGATTGCTTTGGTGAGTAGCTGCGTGATGATACTGGCAGTGATGAATGGACTCATGCCGACCAGAACAATACTGATCTGGCTGAGCGCGCCGCCGCTCATGAGATTAAGAAATCCGCCAAAGTCGCTGCTGCCAATAACGCTTTGGATGACGGTGCGCAGCTCGGTTGGATTAGCCAGTGGCACCGGTACGTGCGCCATGAAGCGAAACGCTACAATTAGCCCGAAGACGATTAGCAAGCGCTTTTGCATATCTTTATTTTTCAGTGAGCGGAAAATTATTCTCCAATTCATTATCTAGCCCCTCTAGCTACTAACAATTCATTAACTTATCACAGTATACAGTATTGGGCTAATAATAGCAAAACGCCCTCCAGAGAGAGCGTTTCGTTGTGAGATTGCGGGTCGCTGCAAGTTATCTTATTCGGCTGGGCTAGGCAGCTTTGTCGTCTGTTTCGGCTTGCTTGGCAGATTTTGGCCACGGTGTAGCGGTTTTCTCGAACTTGCCGCCTGATTTTTCTAGCATAGCGACCACGCTTTGCGATGCGCCCTGCGTTTGCAGAGTAATCTTAGCGGTCAAGTCGCCGCGGGCAATCACCTTGACGTTGTGAAACGGCGTAGTTATTAGGCCGGCTTCGTATAGCGTAAAGTTGTCGACGTTGCCTTTCAAATCATTCAAGCGGTCGCTATACACCACCTGAGCTGGTATGCGCAAGCTTTTGAAGCCGCGCGCTTTTGGAATAGCGGTAACAATGCCGTTCTGGCCGCCCTGGAATGTGCTGCGAAGCTTTTTGCCAGTGCGAGCATTTTGACCTTTGGTACCGCGGCCAGCGGTTTTGCCGCCGCCAGCAGCGATACCGCGACCAACACGCTTGCGGTCTTTATTCGCCGAAACTTGGAGCTGATTGTACTTCATATTAATTCTCCTCCTTGGCGGCTACCTTTGCTTTTTCGACTTTTTTCTCAGCGCCAACCCACTGTTCGCGCGGAACCAAGCTAGCCAGCGCTTCGACAGTTGCGTAAGCAATATTAACTTTGTTGGTGCTGCCTAGACTCTTGGAGAGCAGGTTGCGGATGCCAGTCACGCCGATAACTGCGCGCACCACGCCGCCAGCAATAATACCGGTACCTGGCGCTGCTGGCTTGATGAGGACGCGGGCGCCGCTAAGCTTGACCTCCATATCGTGCGGAATGGTTTCGTTGACTACTGGGATAGTAACCAGGTGTTTCTTGGCGATAGCGGTAGCTTTGGCGATGGCTGCCTGGACATCAGCGCCTTTGGCTACGCCGACGCCGACCTTGTTCTTGCGATTACCGACGACGACTAGCGCTTTGAAACGGAAGCGGCGGCCGCCCTTGACGACACGCGCCACGCGGTCGATATTGATTACTACTTCTTCGAATTCTTTAGGCGCGTCATCGCGCTGGTTGCGCCGGTCATCGCGGCGACCGCCTCGACCTTGACGGCGGCTGCGCGGGGCGCGTTTGTCGTCTCGGGGCGTGGTTTGTTCTTTGGCTTCGGCCATTTTAGAACTCCAATCCTTCCTTGCGAGCTGCGTCGGCCAGAGCTTTCAGGCGGCCAGCGTACTGGCGGCCGTTGCGGTCGAACACAACTGCGTTAATCTTTGCTTTCTTGGCTTTTTTGGCTATTTCAGTACCGATTAAGGCGCACTTTTCGGTCATCGTTCCCTTAGTCTTGCTGCCGACAGTGGTGGCCGCTGCTAGAGTGTTGCCAGCGGTATCATCGATTAGCTGAGCGCTAACGTGCATATTGCTGATAACGACGCTGAGGCGCGGGCGCTCTGGCGTACCGTTAACTTTGGCGCGAACGCGATTCTTGCGCAAGTTGCGGTTCAATAGCTTGTGCGAAAGTGAATTAGACATTATTTCTTACCTGCCTTTCCTGCTTTACGCAAAATTTGTTCATCGACGTAAGCGATACCCTTGCCCTTGTATGGCTCCGGCTTCTTGAGTGCGCGGATTTCGGCGGCTGCTTGGCCGACTTTTTGCTTGTCTATACCAGAGACGACGATAATCATCTTCTCGTTGCTCACGTTTACGCCTTCGGGTGCTTTGTACTTGACCTCATGGCTGAAACCTAAGCTCATCGTCAGCTCGTTGTTGCTTGACGACACGCGAAAGCCGACGCCTTTAACCTCGAGGCGCTTCTCGTAGCCCTTGGTCACGCCGATTACCATGTTGTTGATCAGCGCGCGCATCAGACCGTGCTGGGCGCGAGCAGTTTTGGACTCATCCTTCGGATGAACCGTGACTTGTCCGTCTTCGACTTTCACCT
>NZ_PQNZ01000066.1:0-3554 GCF_004138385.1 Candidatus Nanosynsacchari sp. TM7_ANC_38.39_G1_1
ATTTGGCATTTTTAGCAAATCGGTTTACTATTATATAAGTATGAAGAATTTGGTTATCGTCGAGTCGCCAGCCAAAGCCAAAACTATCGAGAAATATCTCGGCAATGATTTTCATGTTTTGTCAAGCGTGGGGCATATTCGCGCTATCGCCAAAAAAACCAAAGACGGCACGCCGCCAATTGACATCCAGCACGGCTTCAAAACGACTTACGAAATCGACCCGGAAAAGAAAAAGGTAATCGCTGAATTGAAGAAAGCCGTCAAATCAGTCGGCGCGGCCAACGTCTGGCTAGCCACCGATGAAGACCGCGAGGGCGAGGCCATTGCTTGGCATTTATGCGAGGTCCTAAAGCTTGATCCCAAATCCACCAAGCGCATTACTTTTCACGAAATTACCAAATCGGCTATCGAGGAGGCAATCAAGCATCCGCGCACCGTTGATATGAAGCTAGTCGAAGCTCAGCAAGCCCGGCAGATTCTCGACCGAATTGTCGGCTTCGAACTTAGCCCGGTCGTCTGGCAAAAAGTCCCCGGCGGCAAGTCGGCTGGCCGCGTCCAGAGTCCAGCCGTACGGCTGCTAGTCGAGCGCGAGCACGAAATTGACGCTTTTGCTGGCAGTTCGCAGTTCAAAGTTACCGCCATTTTCGCCGCTGGCAAACAAGAACTAAAAGCCGAGCTAAAGCAGCGTTTCGACAGCGAAGAAGAGGCTCGCACCTTTCTGGAATCGCTCGCTGGAGCGACTTTCACTGTCGCCAATATCAGTACCAGCCCGTCAAGCCGCAACCCAGCCGCGCCGTTCACGACCAGTACTCTGCAACAAGAGGCCAACAGCAAGCTAGGCATGGGCTCGCGCGCTACCATGGCCAGCGCCCAAAAACTATATCAAGAGGGCCGCATTACTTACATGCGTACTGATAGTGTCAACTTGTCAAGCCAGGCCATCGCTGCTAGCGCCGATTACATCAAACGTTTATACGGCATCGAATACTCGCATGTCCGCAAATTCAAAACTAAATCCGCTGGCGCCCAAGAAGCCCACGAAGCAATTCGCCCGACCGATATTACCCGCGAATCAGTCAGCGGCAGCGACTATGACCAGCGCCTCTATGACCTCATCCGCCGCCGCACGCTAGCCAGCCAAATGGCGCCAGCCAAGCTAGAGAACACAACAATTACAATTGGTATTAACGACGGGGAAAAGCAAAATAACTCAAGCAAGACTAACGACAAGCTCGTCTTTGAAGCCAAGGGTCAAGTCGTCCTCTTCGACGGCTTCCTGCGCGTTTATGGCGGCGGTAAAGATGACACAATTTTGCCAACCGTCAAATCTGGCGACCAGCTCCAACGCCACAGCGTCGAAGCCCGCCAAGTTTTCGCCCGGCCGCCAGCCCGTTATACCGAAGGTACACTAGTCAAAAAGCTTGAAGAGCTCGGTATCGGCCGCCCAAGTACTTACGCTACCATCATGAATACCATTCAAACCCGCGGTTACGCCGAAAAAGGCGATTCCGAAGGTGTACCGCGCGATGTTATCTTATTGCAACTTATCGACAATAAGGTCGAGCGCGAAATTGTCCAAGAAAAGACCGGCTCCAACAAAGGCAAGCTCGTGCCGACACCAGCCGGCGAGCTGATTAGTGGCTTTTTAACCGACCACTTCAACCGCGTCGTTGATTATGGTTTCACCGCCGACGTCGAGAAAGACTTCGACGATATTGCCGGTGACCGCTTGGCGCGCAACACTATGCTCGAGAAATTCTACGCGCCATTCCACGCACTAATTGAGCAATCCGGTAATATTGACCGCCGAACTGTCGGCGCCAACAGGGAAGTTGGTATTGATCCGAAATCTGGCAAACCAATTATTGCTCGCTTCGGCCGCTTCGGACCAATGCTGCAGCTAGGATCAAGCGACGACAAAGCCGACAAACCGCAATTCGCGCCGCTGCCTAAAGGCGCCAAGATCGAAACCGTCACCCTCGAGCAAGCTCTGCATGCCTTTGAGCTGCCGCGCTTAGTCGGCCAAACCGAGGACGGGCAAGATATCAAGGCTAACGTCGGCCGCTTCGGTCCATATATTCAAATCGGTAAACTCTACGTCAGCCTGAAAGATATCGACCCGCGCGAAGTCACCCAAGAGCAAGCGCGCGAACTATACGCCGCCAAGCTCAAAGCCGAGGCCGAGAAAAACATCGCCGACTTTGGCGACGGCATCAAGGTGCTCAACGGCCGTTTCGGGCCATACGTTACCGACGGCAACAAAAACGCCAAAATCCCCAAAGACACCGACCCCAAAACCATCACTCGCGACCAGGCAGTAGAACTGCTCGCTAACGCCCCGCAAAAAAGGTCGGCGCGGCGCCAAATACGGCGAAAGAAGTAAACATGGCAATCAAGCTCCAACAAGTCCGACGTGTCCGCCGCTGGATGATGATTTTGCTGCTCGTAGTAATAGTTATCGTTGTCTTCTCGCTAAATGTTCACAGGTCGTACCGCACCGATAATCATCCACGCCTAGGCAATGTCGCTAATGTCGACGCTGATATTCCGTATTGCTCCGGCCAAGACAAGCAGAAGTTTGATTTGTACACGCCAATCAACAGCTTGCTTAATACTCATACGACACCGTACCCGCTAGTTATTTATATCCACGGCGGCGGCTGGCACAAAGGCGATAAGCGCAATTCGCTGCTTGACTATTACGGTTCTAGCTTGACAGCGGCTGGGTTTGCAGTCGCCTCAGTCAATTACCGCCTAGCGCCCAAATACCACTATCCAATACAAAATAACGACGTTGCCTGCGCTATCGATACCATCGCCAAACTCGCCAGCTCTTATGACATCGACACCAACAATGTTATCCTTTTTGGCGATAGCGCTGGCGGGCTCTTGGCTATCGACTACGTCTTAACTCGCCAAGACAGCCCGATCACTGTCCGCGGCGTGATCAGTTTTTATGGCACCACCGACCTGGTCAACCAATTACAGCGCACCAAGCGCAACCCAAATGCTTACAAATTCCTCGGCACCCGCAATGTCGATACTGCCCGCGTCGCCAGCCCGCTGTACCAACCGATTACCAAAACGCCGCCGCCGTTTTTGTTTTTCCACGGCACCAAAGACAGCGTCGTATCAATTGAGCAGGCTTACAAGTTCTACCAGCGTATCTTGGCCTACCAGCCGAGCAGCCGCTTTATTCGCGTTGCCAATGCCGGCCACGGCTTCGACGACAGTGGACGCAGCACCAAACCGACCAGCGACGAAATTCGCCGCACACTTACGCTGTTCGCCCTCAAGCATATCAACAACGACCAGTCAGAAACTCAGGCGCAAACCACGCCAGAAAAAGTCCAGATATTATTAGACAATGATTAAGCTGTTTAACCAGCTAATTATTCACTAGTGTTTTGAATAAGCTTTGCTCAATAAACAATTATATTTTGTGATAAACTGTTAAATTAACCAGCATCGGTACAGCTTTAACACCTTAAACTTTGACAAAAATAAGTATTATTGTTAGCCTAGACATTATTCTTTATTAAAAAAAGTAGCAA
>NZ_PQNZ01000067.1:0-3370 GCF_004138385.1 Candidatus Nanosynsacchari sp. TM7_ANC_38.39_G1_1
CATCATTGCTGCGCTAAGTAAAGCCTTAACTAAAATTAAGAATCGTCCGAATGCCAAACTGAAAATCGGTGAATATTATGCGGAGGTTGGCCAGGAAATTACTTTTGATGCCAGTGATTCGTACGTCGTTGATGGCAAGATCACGAAGTACGAATGGGATTTTGATGGTGATGGTAAGATCGATCAAACGACAACAAGTCCGGTTGCCAGCCATGTCTATAATGAAAAGTTTGATGGCATCATGCAGGTGCGAATGAGTGCTAACAACGACACAGTGTCAAACATATCGGCACCTGTTAAAGTTGGTATAAAACCTAATTTGCCTGTTGGTCCTGGAGCGCCTCAGGTTTCGGCAAAAATTATTGAGCGAAATGGCAATAAGGCGACAATTCGGCTAAATTGGCAGCCAGTTGACGAGTTGTCTTCGCGCTGGTTAGTTAGCCTAGATGATACTAACCTTGGTTACACGGTTGGCGAACAGCGGCAGCTTGATATTACCGATGTAGACGTATCGACGAGCAGAAAAGTCACGGTGACAGGCATCAAAGCTGACGGTTACGCTGGCAAGCCTGCGACCGTACAAGTTGATAACGAGATACCTGCGCCTAACCCTGAAGGGCCAACCTCTCGGCCATGTCCTTATAAAATTAGAGTAGGTTTATTTACGATAGCCTGCCGTTACCAAAAGGTAACGTTTGGCAGCTGGTCATTTTATTGGATGGTTTGGTATATCGTTAGAAGTTAAGTATGTATAGAGCGGTAATAATTTCATTGGCATAGTATAATTTTATATATGAAGCTATCTGACCGCCATCCCAACGACCGTCCCCGCGAGAAACTAGCGCGCTACGGTGCGGCACGGCTGAGCGATTTGGAGCTGCTGATGGCGATTGTTGGCAGCGGTAATGCTCGGGCCGATGTCGGTAAGATTGCGCGCGATGTGTTGAAAATTTTGCGTCAAAAAGGCGGTGATGTTTCGTATGATGATCTACGTAGCGTGGTTGGTTTGGGCGAAGCGAAAATCCCGGTGATTCTGGCGAGTTTGGAACTGGCGCGACGGTACTTGCTGGATAGTGACCAGCCAATCATCGATAGCCCAGAAAAGGCCGTCGAGCTGCTGGCCGACATTCGCGACAAAAAGCAGGAATATTTTGTCTGCCTGACGCTGGACGGCGCTAATCGTTTGATTGCCAAGCGGGTGGTGACCATCGGCACGCTGACCGCCAGCCTAGTGCATCCGCGCGAGGTCTTCGCCGACGCCATCGCCGATCGTGCGGCCTCGATCATCGTGGCGCATAATCATCCGAGCGGGAGCTTGGAGGTCAGCCAAGCTGATGAAGATGTTACTAGCAGGCTGGCAGAAGCGGGAAAACTGCTTGGCATTACGCTTAATGATCATATTATTGTTACGAAAACTAGCTACAAGAGCCTGATGCACTCAGAGTAAACGATCCCCGAATCTGATATAATTACACGTATGAACATGAGGGAGCTTGAAAGGCGGCTATGGGCTGCGGCGGATAAACTACGGGGTAATATCAGCTCGTCGGATTATAAATATGTCGTATTGGGGTTGATTTTCCTCAAGTATGTTTCAGATGCGTTTTCGGCGCGATATCAGGCGGCGGTTGATGACAATTATGATCCCGAAGATCGGGATTGGTATTTAGCGGAGAATGTTTTTTGGATTCCCAAGGAGGCTCGTTGGGAACACCTGGTGGCGAGCGCTAAACAGCCAGAAATTGGCGTGTTAGTTGACAGCGCCATGGAGGCAATTGAACGCGACAACCCTAGTTTGAAAGGTGTTTTGCCGAAAAATTATGCTCGCGAAACTCTGGATAAACGCCGCTTGGGCGAGCTTATCGATTTGTTTACTAATGTCAGATTTGATACTGCTAGTTCCAAAGATCTACTTGGTCAAGTCTATGAATATTTTATGGGTATGTTTGCTGACAGTGAGGGCAAACACGGCGGCGAATTTTACACGCCGCGCTCCATCGTCAGGTTGCTGGTAGAAATGCTGGAGCCATACAGCGGGCGTGTGTACGACCCATGTTGCGGTAGTGGTGGTATGTTCGTCTGGAGTGAGAAGTTTGTCGAAGAACACGCTGGGCGTGTCAGCGATATCGCAGTGTATGGTCAGGAATTCAACGAAACGACTTGGCGACTCGCTAAAATGAACATGGCAATTCGGGGAATTGATGCAAATATCAAACGTGGCAACACCCTGACGGATGACCAGCTGCCTGACCTGAAAGCTGATTATATCTTGGCTAATCCACCGTTTAATATTAGTGATTGGGGTCAAGAACATTTGCAGGCTGACCCACGCTGGAAATATGGACTGCCGCCAAAGGGTAATGCTAACTTTGCCTGGATTCAACATATGATTCACCACTTGAGCCCGCGCGGTACGGCAGGCTTTGTGTTGGCAAACGGGAGTATGAGCAGTCAAACTGGCGGCGAAGGTGATATCCGTAAGCAGTTAGTGCTCAATGATATGGTTGACGCCATCGTCACACTGCCAAGCCAACTGTTTTTCAACGTAGCCATACCGTGCTGTCTGTGGTTTGTGTCGCGCGATCGTACCAATCGTCACGGCAAAGCGCTGTTTATCGATGGGCGTAATTTGGGTAAAATGGTCACCCGCCGTAACCGTGAGCTAACCGCAGAAGACATTGCTCGGGTGGCGAAGACATATCATGATTATAAAACCGCTAGTGCGGATTACGCTGACCAGCCGGGTTTCTGTAAAGTCGCTGATCTAGAAGAAATCAAGCAGCATGATTATGTATTGACACCTGGCCGTTACGTTGGTGTTGAGGAAGCAGAAGAATATGATGAGCCGTTCGCCGAGAAATTTGCTCGGTTGACGGCTGAGCTTGAAGGACAGTTTGCGAAAAGTCGGGAGTTGGAAGCGAAGATAAAAGAGAATCTTGCCAAAATAGAGAAAGAAATCAAATGATGAATGGCAACAACCCGAATAGCGAGATGGTGGTGTATGTTGGCGATGATGGCAAGCCGCAGATTAATGTAAGGTTCCAAGGTGAAACAATATGGCTTACTCAAGCTCAGTTAGCTAACCTTTTTGATACCTCGCGACCAAATATTACCATGCATATTAAGAATATTTTTGATGAGGGCGAGCTAAATGAGGCTTCAGTGTGTAAGGATTTCTTACTAACTGCTGCAGACGGTAAAAAGTACACGACAAAACATTATAATCTTGACTTAATCATCTCGCTTGGTTACCGCGTGAAGTCAAATATAGCGACGAATTTTCGTATCTGGGCCACCGAAAGACTGCGTGAATATATCACTAAGGGCTTTGTCATGGACGATGAACGCCTTAAAGAAAATAGCGGTGGAA
>NZ_PQNZ01000068.1:0-3257 GCF_004138385.1 Candidatus Nanosynsacchari sp. TM7_ANC_38.39_G1_1
GTTGCATATAGGCTACAAGCCGCTAATCCCGGAGGAGGGAATTGAAGTTTCATGGTAACAAGTTCAAAAGGCCCAGAAGTTCTAACAGGAACAAGAGGAGAAGGTATTAGCCGCCACAAAGCGCTAAGAATATTAGGATTCACCGGCTTAGCGGCGGTAACCGCAGCCTGCAGCACCAGCAAGCCAGAGCTACCGCGCAAACAACCAAGAGAACCGATGCCGCCTGAGCATCCAAGTCATGACACGTCCCGGCTTGTCGTAGTCTGCGACCAAGATAGAGAACGTATCAGAGCAGTAGATCCTGAAGAACTACAAGAACATCCCCAGCGATATAGCCTCCACACGGAGGATTGTTGGAAAAAAGGAACGCCGCCAAGCAACGTTGATCCACTGCCGCCAGCAGCGCCGGCCTCGCCTACCAACACGCCACCCGCTGGCAAATAATCATCACACTACAATCGAACACCTCGCTCTCACATGGCGGGGTGTTTTGACTTTATTACGCTAGCCTGTACGTGCTATACTTACACATAAGGATTACCAACATGGATACAAACACTGAGATCAAAAAATCAGAAAACATAATCGCGACGAGTTCTAGCCAAACAGCAATCTTCCTCAATAACGTCTCGAAAGACTACAAACTCGGCAAGCAAACCGTTAAAGCGCTTCGCGGAATAAACCTGGCAATCAAACAAGGCGAGCTTATCACCATTACTGGCGCTAGCGGTAGCGGCAAAAGTACGCTACTGCAAATTATAGGCTGCCTTGATCAGCCAACCTCAGGATCTGTTGTCATCGAGTCCAAGGAGACGACTAACTTGCGCGACAGCCAGCTCAGCCAGCTTCGTCAAAATACTATCGGCTTTGTTTTTCAATCGTTTTATCTACAGCCTTTTTTGCAGCTTAGCGACAATATTGCTGTACCAGCCATGTTTACCGCTAAAAAGAAAAATCTTATTGACGCCAAAGTAACTTGGCTACTCCAAAAAGTCGGTCTAGAAGAGTACGCAAACCGCCTACCCAAAGAACTTTCAGGCGGGCAAATTCAACGTGCCGCAATTGCTCGAGCGCTAATAAACAATCCGCGTATCATTCTGGCCGACGAGCCAACTGGCAACTTGGATTCGACCAACAGTCAATCAATTATCGATCTGTTCCGCGAAATCCGCTCAACTCTCGGTTCGACAATTGTTATAGTTACTCACGATGCGAGCATTGCCCGCCAAGCCGACCGCGTCATAGAATTAAAAGACGGAGCTATCACATGATTCGCCCATCGTACGCTGTAAAACTAGCCCGCACCAAGCTTCATTCAAAATGCGGCATGCTTTTCGCTTCCACTATCGTGGCAAGCTTGTTATTCGCGGCGTTAATCGCCATAATTATTGTCTTTACTGGCGCCGAAAAGAGCGCAGAAATGTTTATAAAGAAAGTTGGCAACGACCGCTACCTTGTCAAAGCATCACCAAATATACCAAACAAAGCTTTAGGAATCACCAACAACCTATCCTTAGAAGAAATTAGAGAACTCAAAGCGTTCGAGAAAAAATACTATCAGAACTTGCAAGACAAATATAAATCGCTGGGATTAGCTTACGACAAGAGTACCGAAGCTCCAGCCCTGCTACCAGCTTCTTGGATGCCCGACTCACTTCCAGAAGAACAACGAGTGACTGTTAATTTTTCTTCGCCAGTCATAAGTGATTTCAATGACCAGCAATTTGAAAAATACGCTAAAACTGCCAACAACAAGCTAACCAATCTCAAAGAAATCGGCAGCAAATACGACGCCGCTGGCTATTATATCGTTGACAAAATAAGCGGTTTACCCCAAATCCCCGCGCTACGCCTAATCCAAAATGACAAAGAAGACTTCGGCAACTCTAACCCCAAAGCAGACGATATGACAACTTACGGCTATTACACTAACGCCATATATAATAGCAACTATACTTTCACCGACCAGCAGCTTCTACGCCGTTATATGCTAGCAACCGATGCGTCACATCTAAACGGCATACCAGTGGTGGTCTCCGCTCAAGAAGCCGTCTCATTATTTGGCAAGAAGCTTAATCTTGAAGCCGAGCCAGCCGACGCTAACCAAAAATCTAAATGGCTTAAAAACATCCAAGAAAAATTAAACGGCCATACTTATCAGGTTTGCTACCGTAATTCAGCCGAACAAACGCTGCTCAAGAAAATACAGCAAGACTACATCGAAGCAAAAGCCAACGAAGCCAACAAAAACTACCAAAAGCCCAACTTGATTTATGATTACCCGAAGCAAGCCTGCGGCGATATCGTAGTCAAATCCGACACTCGGACCGCCGCCGAAAAGAAGAGCGACGATTCTAACGAAGCCAATCAGAAAAAACTCGGAACATATATAGAGCCTAAGCACAAATTGCTCACTTTTCAAATTGTAGGCATTAAGTACGCGCAACCGCAAACTGATTACAAGAAAAACGCCAGCGAATATATCAAGAATCTACTAGCTTCGCAAGATTCTTCATCGGCGCTAGACATTCCTATCCAACTATACGATTCTCTGCCAGAAAAACTAAAGTTCGATGATATCCAGCAACAGGAAGCAAGCTCTACGGCTGTACGGCTAATGAGAGATGAATTCACTCCCCGCGTTTTAGAATTTTCTAGCGTTGCAAAAGCGCGAGCGTTTCTCGACAACGAGGCTTGTCCAGAGCTTAATGATAAATGCAATAAGCAGTTTGCCGCCAACCCATATGGGTCAAACTACCTGATTCTGGATGAAATAGGGAAGTTGTTTAATCAAATCGCTAGCGTCGCTCTACCTACAGTACTAGGATTGGCGATAATTATAATTTGGTTCACTGTTTCACGTATCATCGCAGAAAACCGTAAAGAAACTGCCATTTACCGCGCGATGGGCGCAAAACGACGAGATATCGCTTGTATATACATCATATACGTCGTAATTGTAGCACTAAGAATTGCCATCGCCTCTCTGATTTTAGGTATTGCAACTGCTTTCGCTATAGCAAATACCTACGGCAAAAACCTAACCGACACTGCAGCGACAGCCTTCGGAACAGTTGGCAGCGCGCCGCAATTTAGCGTTTTTAGCCTAGAATCGCCTATAATTATAGCTGTTGTTAGCTCGATATTCATAGTCAGCCTAATCTCCAGCATTCAGCCACTACTACGCAACATGCGCCGCAATCCAGTCCAAGATATACGCGACAACTAAAACAATATCCTCTGCACTGTAAAAATAC
>NZ_PQNZ01000069.1:0-2934 GCF_004138385.1 Candidatus Nanosynsacchari sp. TM7_ANC_38.39_G1_1
AGAAAGGGCGGGCTATGATAGATTATCTACGCTCAACACACTACAGGCCGAGCATAAAAAAGCGTATAGAACTCCAGCCTGGCAGTTGGGTACGTTGCGAAAAACCAAACGATGCAGAAAAAGATCGGCTCATTGAACTTGGCGTTGATAGAGATATCTTGATTGACGCTCTTGATCCTCATGAGATTCCTCGCGTTGAGTTAGAAGAAGGTCAGACTTATTTTATTACGCGCTTACCAGATACAGATGATGAGTTTAATGACTTTACAACGCCTGTTTTATTTTTGCTTGGTCAGCGATATATTATTACTGTAAGTCGTGATAATCTAACAAGGCTTTGGCAGCCTTTTATTGAACGAACTCACGCGCCCACGACTCAAAAAACTAAATTTTTTATGCTAATGATGGAAGCTATTACGCGCCAATATCAGACCAGGGTCGCTTCAATTAATCGCCAAATGCGCGCAACTACTAGTAATGTTCAGAACTTAACTAGTAAAGATATTATGAAATTAACTGAATATGAACGCAAATTAAATGATTATCTAGATGCTTTGCAACCAACCAATACTGCAATAGAAAAAATGCTTAGCGGGCGAGTCTTAAAACTTTATGAAGACGATCGCGATTTGGTGGAAGATCTTTCGATTGAGTTAGAACAGTTGATTGCTCGCTGTAAGAGTTTACTGCGTACTATTACCAACGTGCGCGATAGCTACCGGGCGGTGATGGACACTCGCCTGAACGAGACGATTCGTTTGCTGACGGTAATCACCGTGGCTTTAACTATACCAACTATGATAGCGGGTTTATTTGGTATGAATGTACCAGTGCCCGGATCTGAAGACCCGCTAATGTTTTGGAAAATTACTATAGTCAGTATCGTGGCGGCCTGTGCGCTGGGCGGATTCTTCTTGCGGAAACGATAGCTTGGATAAAGATATAGGGCTGACTTAGAGAAATTATAGTCTAATTTGGTACGCCGTATCCCAGCAGCCCGCCATACTGCTTGTCATGATTGACGAACACGCGGATGCGGTTTGCCTCGTTGCCGCCGACAGTAGTTAGCACGCCGTTGTCATTTTTCAAGACGATGTTAGTGTGGTCGCCAAAAACTGGCGAATTGCGGTAAATTGCTGCGTCGCCAGGAAGCGGTTGATAGCTGGAATTAGCAGGCTTGAAGCGACCATTCGCCTCGTAATATTCACGCAAGGTAAACGTCCCCGGGATACGCCAGCCGCCAGTATGCGGATTTTTCAGCGGCGCGCCCGCTTGATACATGATCCAGCTCACAAAGTTAGCGCACCACGCCTCTTCGGTGCCCTGACTGAACTTGGCACCAGCGGATTGCGCCTTGAACTCAGTCTTTGCTAAGCTGATAATTTTTTGGCGAGTTGGGCTTAAATTTGCCGTATCAATGTCTGGAAAAGCCGATTCGCCAGGTGACCTGTCGAGGTGTACGGAATTAATAAGAGACGACAGCTTATCGGCAATTTTCGGTTGAGTAATGACTGCGATTGGTGTGATAAGCAACAGCGCAATTACACTTAAGATAATACAGCGTTTCTTTGAGAAAAATTTGGGTGCCGCCGCCTGCTGGTGCTTCATGTAATAATTATATCGCGAAAGTTGTTTGACTGTTAAAATGTAATTGAGGCAAATGTTATGTTTAAGCAATGGATAAAACGTGAAATGTATCTTTCAAATATCAAGCCAAATCATTTAACAGAGTTCCATGAAGATGAATAGACACAGCAAACCGCAGAAATGGCGCCGTTTGTCGTCGCGGGTGGTTTTTATGCATACGCGGATGATATTGGCGGAAGATGAGGTAGAGTTGCCAGATGGTAAAAGGTCGTTATATTTGCGGCAAGTATACCAGGGTAAAGGCGGTGTGATTATCATTTGCCAAAACGGCAGCAAAGTGCTTATTCAGCGGGAATATTCGTATCCGGTTGATGATATATTGTATCAATTTCCCGGCGGTAAAATTGAAGAAGGCGAGACTCCCGAGCAAGCTGCCCAGCGCGAATTAGTGGAGGAATCTAATATTTTGGCGGAAGATTTTCAGCAAATTAGCTGGTTTTATGCCGACAATCGCCGTACTAGTGCCAAGCTGTACGTTGTCTGTGCGCGCGGCGCTTTTCGAGATAATTATTCGCTCCAACCGGATGAAACAGAGTTTATTTCCAGTAGTTGGTTAGAAATTAACAAACTTGAGCAGATGATTTCTAACGGTCAGATTGTTAATTACTCTATGCTAGCAGCATGGGCGTTATTCAAAACCGCACCGATGAAATAGGGTTTCTTGTGCTATAATAATCTCAAAAGCGAGCGATCACCGTACGCGATGTTTCTCTGCTAGGGAGTAGAAAGGAATTTATATGGCTCAACCCAAACCAATCATAACAGTTGACCAACTCGTCAAGACGTACGATGGCAAGAATGTCGTCGATAGCGTGTCGTTTGAGGTCAAGAAAGGCGAGATCTTTGGCATCCTTGGCCCGAATGGCGCTGGTAAGACGACGACGCTGGAGATGCTGGAGGCGCTGAGGCCGATTGATGGCGGCATGGCGACCATCGACGGAATTGATGTTGCTAAGCAGCCGAAGCACATTAAAAACATCATCGGTATTCAGCTGCAATCGACGATGTTTTACGACAAGCTAACCTTGCGCGAACAATTGAAAATGTTTGCTAGTCTGTATGGACAAACGGTTGATGCCGACGCGCTGCTCGCCAAGGTACAATTGACCGACAAAGCCAAAAATTACGTTGAGCAGCTTTCGGGCGGGCAAAAGCAACGCTTTGCCATCGCGTCGACGCTGGTTAATAACCCGACGGTCCTATTTCTCGACGAGCCGACCACTGGGTTGGATCCGCAGGCTCGCCGCAATCTCTGGGATTTGATCAAAGAGATTCGCGATGAAGGTA
>NZ_PQNZ01000007.1:0-21813 GCF_004138385.1 Candidatus Nanosynsacchari sp. TM7_ANC_38.39_G1_1
AAGAACTGCCAGAGTACAATACGTCGGAAGAGACTGGCGAAGAACAGCTGGATAAACAAAAGGTAGCGCGTCGTAGCAAGTATTCAATGAGCGATGCTGATATTACTAAACTTCGAAAAATTTCGCATGTACAAACGGTTACTCCGGCGTATTCAACTGCCGGCGTGGCGTATGTTCAGAGTTCGGGCAATGATAAGAAATTTGCCTTGGAAGTAGCAGTAAAGGCTGATAAAACGCGGGCAGAATTGGCGGCGGGTAAGCTGAACAATTTCATGCCAAAGCCGGGCGAAATTATCATCCCGAATGATTATGTTAAGCAACTGGGCTTCAAGGACGCGCAGTCGGCGATTGGACAGACGATTACGTTGGGTTTGCGTAGTGCGGAGCAGAGCGGCGAGGTTGCTAAGGAGATGTCGCTGAAAATTACTGCGGTTGACAAAGAGTCGGATACGATTTTGTATTATCAGCCAACACTGAGGATTTCGACTGCTGACGCTAAAGAAATTTACGAATTTAGCCACGACAAAAGCCAGCCGAACGAATATTCGACGGCACTGGTGTCGGTTGATGATGAGAAAAATATCGATGCGGTGAAGGACGAAATTAGCAAAGATTACAGCGCCTACTCAATTCAGGATGTACGCAAAACGCTGCTCACCATGGTCAACGCGGCGCAAGCGGCGCTGGCAGGATTTGGTGGCTTGGCGCTGCTGGCCAGTGTATTCGGGATTATTAACACTATGTATATTTCGGTGCTGGAGCGAACCAGCCAAATCGGGCTGATGAAGGCGCTGGGAATGAGCGGCCGCGATATCGGTAAATTATTCCGCTACGAAGCGGCGTGGGTTGGTTTGCTGGGCGGCTTGATTGGCGTGGGCTTGGCGAGCTTGGTGACGCTGCTGAATCCAGTGATTGCCAGTGCGCTGAAGTTAAGCACGGGGACGAACTTGCTGGTGATTAATCCGCTGCACATTGGTTTGCTGGTGATTGGTCTGGTGGCGATGGCGGTTATTTCCGGCTGGCTACCGAGCCGCAAAGCAACAAAGCTAGACCCAATTGAGGCATTAAGGACGGAATAGGAGAAATATCATGATTGAACTAAAAAATGTGACGAAGATTTATGGCAAAAAGAAGAATCAATTTATGGCGCTGAAAAATGTCAGCTTAACAATTCCGACAGGAGCAAGCGTAGCCATCTTAGGAAAATCTGGCTCAGGAAAATCGACACTAATGCACGCTATCTCGGGGTTGGATAAGCCACAGAAGGGTCAAGTGATTATCGATGGGCAAGATATTTTGCAGCTGAAGCCAAAGCGTGTCGATGAGTTTCGCGCCAAGAAAATCGGCTTTATCTTTCAGAGCTTTTTTGTCCAAGGCAATGAAAGTGTGGTTGATAATGTCAGTTTGCCGCTGGAAATTGCGCGGCTGCCGCGGAAAAAACGAGCACATAAAATTAATGCAGCGCTTAAAGCAGTGGATTTGTACGACAAGCGCAAAAACCGCGCTAAGGACCTATCGGGCGGGCAGAAGCAGCGCTTGGCGATTGCCCGGGCGATTGTCGGCGATCCGCAAATCATCTTTGCCGACGAGCCGACCGGCAACTTGGACAGCGAAACTGGCGCCAAGGTGGAAGAATTGCTATTTGGATATAATAAGCAAAAGGGTGTAACATTGATTGTAGTGACACACGATGCCGACCTAGCGAAAAAATGCGATTATCAGGTTATAATTAAAGACGGGCGGGTTGAGAAATCGACCGTGCCAGAGGAGAGAAAACATGGACGTTAGTGCTTACGCTGAAAGCTTGGCGATTCAGCTGCGCAAAGGATTTTTGGTCTACTGTGTGCTGCTAGTTTGTGCTAAACAACCGCAATATACCGGCGACATTGTGAAGCAATTGAGCGAGTCGGAGCTGATGGTGGTTGAGGGGACAATTTATCCGCTGCTCAGCCGCCTGCAAAAATACGGCTATCTCAAGCACGAATGGCAGGAAAGCGAGCAAGGTCCGCCGCGCAAATATTATTCGCTGACTGACAATGGCAAGCAATTGGTGGATGAATTGAAAGATCGGATAAAACTGTTAAATAATTCGCTGAAAAATCTCGAGAAAGGAGCAAAGCGATGAAAGAAATAACCAGAATCCATTTGGCGAAAACGCCGTTTAGCGCGGAGATTGATGCCAAAAAATCATTGGAGAAATATCTTAATTTAATTCAGAAAAACATGCATGCCGAGCCGGAAGCCATGCAAGAAATTGAAGCGCGAATGGTAGAGCTTTTGGCGGAGCGCGGCGTGGCAAAGGACGGCGTGATTGGCAACGATGATGTTCTGGCAATTCAGAAACAGATGGGCGAGCCGCGCGATTTTTCGGACGGTAGCGACAATGCGGAGACAGATGTTGACGTAGATGACGAGGTATTGGGCAATTCGTCTAAGCAGCTAATGCGCGATACTGAACATGGTTTGATCGGCGGCGTGTGTGCTGGCGTAGCAGCTTATTTTGGCGTTAATCCGTTGTGGATACGCTTGATCGCTATCTTTTCGCCGTTTATAACGTTTGGCACGGCGGTACTGATTTACATCGTGATGTGGTTGTCGATTCCTGAAGCGCGGACGGCTTCGGACAAGCTGCGGATGCGCGGCGAGCCGGTAACACTGGACGCGCTCAAACGCTTGTCAGTTGACGATAGCACTGAAAAGCAGACAGCAAGCACCGCTGCCAAGATTTTCCGCTTTTTGCTGGGAATTATACTGGCGCTGATAGCGTTTGGACTGCTGGTGGCGCTGCTGGTCGGCGGCGTGTTTGGCTTTGGCGCAGTGGCAGCGTTGAACGGATTTACCGCGCAAAGCTGGGCGTGGGGATTGCTATGCTGCTTGGTTTTGGGCGGCGCAGTTTTGTTCACCTTGACGTTGCTGGCTACCTGGAGCGTCTTCACTTGGAAGCTGAAACGTCCGGCGATTATGGCAATGCTGGGTCTATTGATGGCTGGCGCGGTTTGTTTGTCGGGCGTGGCGATTTTCAGCGCTAATACTTATTCGAATCTGACTTACGATTATGAGAGAACTTTAAAAGTTAAAACTATTGATGCCTCAGAAGTTGCTGCCGGCGCTAAAAGTATAGTAGTTGATGGCAACGGTGAATATGTTGCGATGGAATACGGCGGCTATGCCGAAAAGACTCGATTGGAAGTAAAATATCACGACACGCAATATTCTAAAACACCGGAAGTAAAATTGCGCCGCGACGGCGACAAACTCGTAGTTAATGTAAAAAGCCAGATAGACGAGACGTGTAGTCATCGCGGTTTCACGGAGTCTATGCGCTGCCGCTACATGTACGGCCCGGTTTCCGTCAGGGTTTACGGCCCGGTGGATTTGCTGGCGCCCGGCCGCAACAATACGTTTGATTATAACGATTAAAACTTTAAGCAACTTTTCATGACACGCCTATACAGTAGCGCTCATGAAAGCAGCTACAATTACTCAACCCTTGGCGTTGGCGGCTCCGGCAGTCGACGACCAAATTTTGCGACCGCTTAATCCGCGGATATTGACGGTTGATATCGTATTGCCAGTTCTTAGCGAAGCTCATGTGCTTGAGCGGTCGGTTACCAAACTGTATAAATATCTTGCTAGCAATCTGCCGTATAGATGGTGTATCGTTATTGCCGATAATGGTAGCACCGACGGTACAGCGGCAATTGCTCGCCGGCTAGCCGAGAGATATCCAGAGATACGCTTGCTGCAATTGCCAGAAAAAGGCCGCGGCCGGGCTCTTAAACAGGCTTGGATGAGTAGCAAGGCGGACATTCTAGCCTATATGGATATTGATTTGTCGACGAATCTTGACAGTTTTGAACCGATGATTGCGCCACTGATTACTGGCGATGCTGGACTAGCGACCGGTTCGTGGCTGATGAAACAATCGCGAACGACGCGCGGCTTCAAGCGCGAGTTTATCTCACGCTGCTACAATCGAATTATTCGCACTACCATGAAGACTAAATTTGTTGATGCGCAGTGCGGTTTCAAAGCGCTACGTCGCGATGTAGCGCAAAAGCTGCTGCCGTACATTAAGGACACGGCTTGGTTTTTCGATACTGAGTTGCTAGTCAAAGCTGAGTATAACGGCTATAAAATCCACGAGGGACCAGTAGAATGGATTGAAGATACTGATTCTCGGGTTGATGTTGTTAAAACAGCAACAGAGGATATTAAGGGTTTGTCGCGAGTGCGCCAAGAATATGGTCAGTCGAGTTTCGGCGAGATGGCAGCATTCGGCGGTTTGCTGCTTTTCACGGCGATATTTTATCTGTAGCATTTGACCATTAATGGCATGGCTAATAGTTATTATGCGGCAGCTGCGCAAGCGGCAAGTATTAACTGGACGGCATGGCTATTTGGCAGTCTGGATGCTGCCAATTTTGTTAGCGTTGATAAGCCGCCGATTAGTATGATGATTATGGGGTTGTTTGGCAGATTGTTTGGCTTCTCATCTTGGAGTATGCTGTTACCGCATGCACTAGCGGGAATCGTGACGGTGGCGCTAGTTTATCTGGTGGTCAGACGTTGGTATGGTGCTCGTGCCGGATTGATTGCTGGAATCGTAATGGCGATGACGCCGGCGGCAGCACTGATGTTTCGTTTTAATAATCCGGATAGCTTTTTGACGCTCTTTTTGACGGCTAGCGCTTACGCATTCTTGCGATCATTTGAAGGCAAACGGCCAGTGCTATGGTTGAGTATAGCTGGACTATTTACCGGGCTTGCTTTTAATACTAAAATGTTACAAGGCTTGCTTTTGTTGCCGATAATGACAATCATTTACATTAGCTTTGCACGCTCAAAATTCACTACCAGAATGTGGCATCTCAGCGTAGCTGGCATAGTGACAATCGTATCGACGCTTTGGTGAAGCGTTTTGGTGTAGCTGACGCCAGCGGTAAATCGACCTTGGGTTGGTAGCACGAGCAACAATAGCATATGGAGTTTGATATTCGGTTATAACGGTTTTGGGAGACTGTTGGGTAATGGTGGTGGTCCTGGAGGCCGGATAGGCGGTATGATGCAAATGGGTGCGCAGACTGCTAGTCAAACCGCTTCGCCATCAGCGCAAGCAATGATGCCGCCGATTGGTATGATGGGCGGCAGTTTTGGTGCGGGTGGTCATGGCAACGGTCCCGGCGGTGTTGGCTTTGGCGGCGAGACTGGCGTGCTGCGTATATTTAATGAGAGCTTTGGGCCGAACATTGCTTGGCTAATTCCGGTAGCCTTGATTAGCGCTGGGTTAGTAATCTGGCTGTTACGCCGAGCACCGCGACATAATAAGGAGCGCATCGGTGTATTATTGTGGCTGGGTTGGCTGCTGATGCATATAGTAATTTTCAGCATGACCAGCGGCATTATTCATCCGTATTACGTTGTAGCTATGGCGCTGGCGGTAGCAGCGCTGGTCGGTATCGGGGCGCCATATATATGGCAAGCTTACACGCGCCGCACCAAAGTAGCCTGGATACTGCTGCTGAGTATTGCGCTAACGACAATTCTTAGCATTATTATGCTCGGCTATAGCAACTATTGGCCTTGGCTGATGTGGCTAGTGATGATTGCCGGTGGTGTAGCAACTATTTTGACGCTGCTGCCGTTATCACAGACGAAACGGCTTAAACAAATTATTCTTGGCTTAGCGATTACTGCTGGTATGGCGGCACCGATTGTCTTTAGCGTTAGCACGGTAGCTACAGCGCATAGCGGCAGTATTCCAACGGCTGGTCCAGGCGCTTCAGCGATGAGCAATACAAATAATGAGTTGGCGCGAGCTGAATCGACACTCGCCTCGTTTTTGCTAGAAAACCGTCATGGCACGATATGGCTGGCGGCAGTTAATAGCGCTAACGAATCGGCGCCGATTCAATTATCAAGCGGTCAGCCAGTTATGGCCATCGGCGGCTTCAATGGTAGTGACTCGACGTTGACGCTATCGCAATTCAAACAGCTTGTTAAACAAGGTAAAGTTCGCTATTACGTAGTAAATAGCAGACAAGGGAAATCTGGCGGCCCCAGCGGTATGAGTGGACCAGGTGGTAACTCTGAAATCTTATTATGGGTGAAAAGCGTTGGTAGCAAAGTTGATTACGGCGGTACGCAATATACAGTTTATGATCTTGCGGTGGCTGCTTAAGAATACTTTAAGCTCAACCGCGCATACTGTCATTACAAACCTAAACAAAGGAGTGAATATGACCAAAAATTTGAATTTGACAACTGATGAAGCGCTTGTTTTGCAGCAGATTAGCGAGAGTGGCGAGGAAGACCTGACAGGGCTAACCGAAAGCTTGCAAATGAGCCGTCCGAAATTGATGACACAGCTGAGTCGCCTCAAAAACAAAGGTTTAATCAAAATTAAAACGACCGCTGGCGATTGGTGGATTTCGATGAGCCGCCGCGGCAAGCAGACGACTCACTACTTGTGGCCAGAAATGTCCTTAAATTACTAAACCATTAAACAAAAGAAAGGTTATAATAAAATTATGAAGATTTTGGTTGTTGACGACGAGAAACGAATTGCCAAGTCGATCAAGCAAGGACTCGAAATGGACGGCTACGCGGTTGATATTGAGCATGATGGCGAGGATGGCTACAATGCAGCGCGGGCTGATGATTACGATCTCATCATTCTCGACGTGATGATGCCGATTATGAATGGTTTTGAAGTCGCCAAAAAGCTGCGTGCTGACGGTAATAAAACGCCAATCTTGATGTTGACAGCCAAAGATCAGAATAAAGATATTGTGGAAGGCTTGGATAGCGGTGCCGACGACTATTTGCCGAAGCCGTTTAGCTTCGAGGTTCTCGGCGCTCGCGTTCGGGCATTGCTGAGGCGGCCGCAGGATGTACTTGATAACATTTTGACAGTGCGTGATCTTGAACTTGATGTCGCTAATCACACTGCTAAACGGGCTGGTAAATATATCAAACTATCTAACAAAGAATTTGCCATTCTTGAATATTTGCTGCGCAACAAGAACCAAATTCTTAGTAAGCAAAACATCATGACGCACGTTTGGGACTTTGATGCCGATATTTTGCCGAATAATGTTGAAGTTTTTATTAACTATTTACGCAACAAAATTGATAAGCCTTTTCCAGGCACTGATCCGATTATCCAAACGGTACGAGGGTTTGGGTACATCGTTAAGGACGAGATTAGAAAAGCATGAAAAATGTTGGTCAACGTGCCGTTGTTCGCTTAGCGGGGACCTATTTGGCGATCATCATGTCTATGTCGGTCGCCTTTAGTTTGATAATTTATGGACTATCAAGCCAAGAATTTCATCGCCGGCCGCCAAATGATCAGCAAGCAACTTCTACGATTCGTTCCGCCGAGCCAGGTACGGTTATTTCAATTCATAGCTATCTTGATACGCGTGAAGATGAAGCGATGGCGGCGATTCGCCTAAACTTGCTGCTGGCAAATTTGACGGTGTTTTTGATAGGTGGACTAATCAGCTATCTGCTAGCTCAGCATACGCTGCAGCCAATCGAGGATAACATGGCGGCGCAATCGCGTTTTGTCAGCGATGCTAGCCACGAACTACGCACGCCGTTGACCGCACTACTGGCAGCTAATGAGGTAGCGTCGATGAATCCGAAGTTGACTCTTAAGCAGGCTAAGCAGGTCATTGCTGATAATGTCGATGATGTTAAGCGTTTACAAAAATTAACTAACTCAATGTTAGGATTGCTCAAAGAAGATAAGCCCAAGATTCAGAAAGACAAAGTTGGTCTGCAGCCAGTGATTACTCGGGCGATGAACCTAGTAGTAAATCAGGCGCTGGCAAAAGATATCGCTATCGATGATAAAACTAAAAATTTTTTGCTGCTTGGCGATCGACAAAGTTTAGAACAGCTTTTCACGATTTTGCTAGACAATGCTATTAAATATAGTAACAAAGGCGGTACCATTATTATTTCTAGCAGCAAAAAGGGTAAGCACGTCAGCGTTGCTGTAGCGGACGCTGGTATTGGCATGAGCGACGAAGTAAAGTCGCAGATTTTTACGCGATTTTATAGGGCCGAAGAGTCGCGTACTACTGCTGGATACGGCTTAGGCTTGTCAATTGCCGAGCGGATTATTAAGGCGCATGGCGGACGAATTAACGTCGATAGCGAACAGAATGTTGGTTCAACTTTTACAGTCATTCTTCCTGCATACAACAAGAAAAAATAATTATTTTTTAAAAGCGCTTTTAATTGCTTATTGCTATATTATTGATCGATGCTAATTTAACGAAATAGATCAATAGATGTCATCTAAAAGTATGCCAAATACAGCGTAAATGATAGCTAGTAATTAATTCCAGCAGATTTCATTGCCGGCTGGATAACAAACTTTTCAAAATTATCAGCATTAGCCCAGACATAACTAGCATTAGTATCGGTGTTTGTGCCGCTAACTAGCTTACCGTTAAGGACTTTTTGGCTGCCGACATCTTTGCCGTTAATGTACATAGCTGGCGTGCCGCCAACGCTGTCCTTTTTGCCGAGCGCCATGTCGTAATCAATTTTTTTACGGATATTTGGATTTTCGAGATCAGCCTTGAATTTTTCTATATTCAAGCCCTTGATGTCGGAAGCTAACTTCACAAAGTTTTCGGTACGAGTTGACCCAGATAACTCTACCCAGCTAGCTCGATTTTCGAAAAGCGAGTTGTGCATTTCCCAGTACTTACCTTGCAGTCCAGCTGATTCGGCAGCAGCCGCCGCGGCCAGCGCGTTCGGGTGCGCGCTAGTTAGCGGATAGTTGCGGAAGATAAACCCGATCTTGTCTTTGTACTTTTCAATGACTTTTTTGGTGACTGGGTAAGATGAATTGCAGCCTGGACATTGAAAATCGGCATATTCAACTAATAGCACTTTGCTGTTGGCGTTACCATAAACATGCTCGCTAATATTGCCGCTTTCGCTTGATGCTGGCTGCGCCTTCGTAGTATCGACACTTGAAACATCAATTTGATTGCGCTGCTGTAAAAAAATCAAGCTGCCGATCAATCCTACGCACATCGCCACAAAAATAATCCATGCCTTTTTGGTCATATTTCCTCCGCTTATTACTAGAGGCTATTATACTGCTTATGAGCTCGCCAATCAAGCGGGCTTGCGGTACAATATATGTATGCGGTTATTCTTAGCGATTTTGTTTGTGATGATTACTTTAGCGTTGATAGCGGTGACGTCAATTTCGCCGCGCCGAACAAAGCTATCAATGTACGAGTTAGAACGCCGCCGTCGTAAGGGCGACACCGCAGCGGCTGACGAATTACGGCGAATACTACTGCTTGATGATATTGTATCGCTGCGTAAGGCAACCGAAGCTCTACTACTGGTTCTGGCGGTATTATCGGCAGTATCGGCGTTTGGTTTTTTTATCGGCGTAGCTATTAGCGTGATGACGTCTTTAGCATATAGTAGAATTGCTCATTTTGACTGGTTGGTTCAGATGGTTGATGGATATTATCGGCGGATAGAGCCAAGATTGCTGACTTTCGTCGAGCGGCATCCGCGCTTGGGGCAAGTTTTGCGCAGTGTTAACGTGCAGAATGAGCCGAATATTCTTAGCTCGCGGGAAGAACTTGAGCATTTGATACGCGAATCATCGGGAATATTGTCGCTTGAAGAGAAAAAATTAATCAATAATGCCCTGCATTTTCATGAAAAAACCGTCGAAGAGGTAATGACGCCGCGCGGCGTAATGAATACAGTAGCTAAGGAAGATGTGATTGGGCCGTTGCTGCTTGATGAACTGCATAAGACTGGTCATAGCCGCTTCCCGGTGACTGACGGTGATATTGACCATATTGTTGGTATTCTGCATATTCGTAGCTTACTGACGCTTGATAACGGTAAGAAAACTAGCCGCGTTGAAACGGCGATGGACAAGAAGATTTACTTTATCAACCAAAACCAGAAGCTGGAGCGCGCTTTGTCGGCCTTTATCAAGACGCGGCATCATATGTTTATTGTTGTTAATGATTATCGCGAGACAGCGGGTATTCTAACGCTCGAGGATGCGCTAGAGGCGTTGCTTGGCCGTAAAATCCTCGATGAATTTGATGTAGTTGACGATTTGCGCGTGCTAGCGGCGCGTAATCCGAACAAAAATAATAAGAGTCCATCGGCTACTGACGTCAAATAAGTTAGTAATTTTAGCACTCTTGCACTTCGAGTGCTAACGCGCTATACTATAGCAATATGGCAAAGCGCGACTATTATGAAGTACTAGGTATCAGCAAAAACGCCTCTGAAGACGAAGTCAAGAAAGCTTTTCGTAAGCTGGCTGTCAAGTATCACCCCGACAAAGAAGGCGGCAGCGAAGAGAAATTCAAAGAGATTAACGAAGCTTACGAAGTTCTCAAAGACAAGCAAAAACGCCAACGTTACGACCAGTTCGGTCATGCTGGCGTAGGCGGTTCTGGCGGCGGTGCTGGTTACAGCGGTAATCCTTTTGAAGGTTTTGGCGGTTTCGGCCAAGGTCAAAATATTAATTTCGATTTTGGCGAAGGCTTGGGCGATATTTTCAGTCAGTTTTTTGGCGGGCCGTCTGGGCAATCGCGCCGCAATAGCCGGCCGCGTGGGCGCGACGTTGAAACGCGTGTTACTTTGACTTTCGAAGAAGCGGTGTTTGGTAAAGATGTCGAGATTGCGTTAATGATTAATGACGAGTGTGAGCATTGTCACGGTACGACCGTCGAGCCGGGTTTCGAGATGAAAACTTGTCCAGATTGCCAAGGGGCTGGCCAGCGTGTCCGCACAATGAACACTATGTTTGGCCCGATCCAACAAGCGGTAGTTTGCGAAACCTGTAAAGGCCGCGGTAAAATACCCGAGAAAGAATGCACAGTTTGCCACGGCTCTGGCGTGCAGCGGCGCGAGCAGAAAATCACTGTCAAAATTCCAGCAGGTATTGATGACGGTTCGACAATTCGTTTGCGCGAGCGCGGTGAAGCGATTGCCGACGGCGACCGTGGTGATTTATACATCAATATTCGCGTTAAAGCGCATAAGAAGTTTACCCGCGAGGGCGATTTGATTCTTAGCCAAGAACATATCGGTATGGTTGATGCGGCACTCGGTACTGAAATTGACGTTGAGACAGTCGACGGCATAATTACCATGAAGGTACCGGCCGGTACGCAGTCGGGTACTGATTTTAAATTGTCTGGCCATGGCGTGCCATACCCGCGCAGCGAACGGCGCGGCGCCCATATCGTTAGCATTATTGTCGATACACCGACTAAACTGTCTAAAAAGCAGCGTGAACTGTTAGAGCAATTCGAAGCCTCTAAAAAACGCGGTATTTTCTCGTGAGACACAGGCTTTTAACTTGCCATCGTACATAGACGACATGATAAAATAAAAGCATGACTTTTACTATCGTTCTAGCAATAGTCTTTGGTGTGTTGTTTTTGTTGGCATATATGACGCGCCGGCGATTCGGCGTATTGACGCTAGCGCTAGCAGCTGGTTCAATCTTGGCTGATTTATGGAGTAGCGAGGCAACGCCATACGTTGCTAATCTCGGCATTGTCATTATCCGTCCGCCGTTAGTAGATGTAGTAGCGGTGATATTAACTCTAGCACCTTCACTGATATTATTATTCAGCGGGCCGGCGGCTAGTAACAAATTTCAGCGAATTGGCGGGTCAGTGATATTTGCAGTGTTAGCTGTGGTATTAATGTTTGAGCCGCTAGAAAATGCGCTAGTGGTTGATGAGTTCGGCAAGCAAATCGTCAGCCGTATTAATGCGTCTTATGCCATTATCGTGACGGTGTGCCTGGTGCTGTCGATAATTGATGTATTGCAAACTCATGTGCGGCGCAACGAGTCAAAAAAGAAGAGCAAAGAATAAAGACGGTTAAAAAATAAAAGACCTTCACACTGAAAAGGTCTTCTTATTCTTGAAATGGAGGGCCCAGTGAGGCTTGAACTCACGACACCCTGCTTAAAAGGCAGGTGCTCTAACCAACTGAGCTATGGGCCCGAGTAAATCTTACTATACAGTTTGCGGCGAGTCGTGTCAAGCTATGCTACTATCGAAATATGAGATGGTTGGGCGAGCGGCTTCATCCAATGTGGCATATTGCCGCTTTATGCTACGGGCTAGTTAGCGGTGTGGTATTGGCGCAATGGTGGAGTGGGGCTAGCTGGTGGCTAATTATTGCGTCCATTCCGCTGATTAGTTTAGTTTTTTGGCAGCGGCGGCGGATTTTGTTAATTTTAACGCTAGGCGCAGGGCTGTTGATCGGACTGGCTCGCGGCTCTAGCGATCAAGCGCAGTTACAGTTATATAAACCGTTGTATGGTCAGTCGGTGCGATTAACTGGAATAGTGCGGGATGACGCAGATAACGTAGCTGGTAGTACTAGACTGCAAATAACTTATATCAAAATGGGCGAGACGTCTTTGCCTGGCCAAATTTGGTTGTCGCTGCGCGGTAATCCAGCAATTAAACGCGGTGATGAACTTGCTTTGCGCGGTGTATTGAAGCCAGGTTTTGGCAATTTCGCGGCAGTATTAGCAAAAGCGAAGCTTGACAATATCAAGCGAACAGCTGGCGGCGATCCAGCGCTAGAGCTGCGCGATACTTTTGCTGATGGCGTACATAAAGCGGTTGATGATCCAGGAGCTAGCTTAGGGATTGGCTTTTTATTAGGCAAGAAAAGCATGCTGCCAGAGGATTTGCTAGAGGCTTTGAAGGTTGCTGGTCTGACGCATATCATTGTAGCGAGCGGTTACAATTTAACAATTCTGGTACGTTTGGCGCGGCGGCTATTCGCAAAAATATCAAAATATTTAGCGATGCTGGTTAGCTGCAGCTTGGTGCTGGGTTTTATTGCCATGACTGGCGCTAGTCCAAGTATGGTGCGTGCCGGGCTTGTTACTGGGCTAAGTTTGTTAGCATGGTATGTCGGCCGAAAGTTTCATCCAGTTGTTTTGCTGGGGCTAGTATCGGCAATAACGGTATTGTGCAATCCGAGTTATGCTTGGGGCGACATGGGTTGGATGCTAAGTTTTGCGGCGTTTGCTGGCGTAATTATTGTGGCGCCAGTGTTGACGGCTTATTTCTTCTCGACTGATAAAGTCCCAGCTATCATTCAAATTCTGCTAGAAACATTAGCGGCACAGCTGGTAACTGCGCCGATTATCATGGCAGCCTTTGGGCAGTTGAGCGTGGTTTCGTTGTTGGCGAATATCCTGGTTGGTCCGTTTATACCGTTGGCGATGTTGCTAACATCAATAGGTGGCGTTAGCGGATTGATCGTTCCAACGATAGCGCACATCATTGGCTGGCCAGCGCAGATAATGCTCGACGCGATGATTGCGGTAGTGAATTGGTGCGCCGAGCAATCTTGGGCTGCAGTTGAGCTGCAAATACCGTGGTGGATAGCGGTGCTATGGTACGGTTTGACAATTGCGGCAGTGTGGTTCATGAAATGGCGTAGCGGCTATCGACTGCGCGACGCTTCGATAGTGACATAACAGGGCTCATTTGCTATTATATAAGTAAGCATTTATCAATAAACTAACGAGGAGTAGTCATGTCAGGACATAGTAAATGGGCGACAACACATCGTCAAAAAGCTGTTGTTGATGCTAAACGCGGTGCGATTTTCACTAAAATTGGCAACCAGATCGCTATCGCAGCGCGGGCTGGCACTGACCCTACAATGAACTCTAGCCTAGCAATGGCTATCGAAAAAGCTAAGGCGGCAAATATGCCGGCTGCCAATATTCAGCGGGCGATCGACCGGGTTGCCGACAAAAATTCAGCGGCGCTAGAAGAAATTACTTACGAAGGTTATGGCCCTGGCGGCGTAGGGATTATCATTGAAACAGCCACCGATAACCGCAATCGAACTTTGCCAGAGGTGAAATTGGCTTTAACTAAAAACGGCGGTTCAATGGCTGATGCTGGCAGCGTGATGTTTCAATTTGACCGCAAAGGGGTTATTCGGGTGGCGGCAAGCGGCGAAGAAGCATTGTTGCAAGTACTTGACGCAGGCGCCGAAGATGCTGTTGAGGCTGATGGTAAACTAATTGTCTATACTGGCATGAAAGATTTAGCGAGCGTTCGCAAAGCGTTGCTCGATGCAGGTATGACCATCGAGGAAGCCGAGTTGCAGTACATTGCCAAAAATGACGTGCCTATCAGCGATGCTGAAACCGCTCGCAAAGTAATAAAAATTATTGACGCGCTCGACGATCTTGATGATGTGGTAAACGTTTATACGAATGCCGATATTACTGTTGATATTAACGATTAGTTGACTTTTAAGCTTACCTTCATGTAGATTATAAGTATACATGGTATTTATAATTGCTAGGAGGCCTGATGCGATGTCTAAAACTCGTCATTTTGATAGCAACTATAACTCTTCAGCCAGTATTTTCAGGGTTGGCAGCGGCAGATGCTGTATCGACGGCGGCTGTTTCGCCAGATAACACGCTAAGCATTGCGAACGAAAACAATAGCGAGAATTTACCAACCACTAAACAAGAGGAAAAACTCGGTAAGTCTAACGAGCCGCTAATTAATAAAGAAAACTCTAATTCACTGCCAGCTGCGAACGATGGGAAGACACTCCCGCGGCAGACTGCTGAAAACAAAACCGCTGCCAAGCCTGCTGAAATCCCGCCGTCGGTCCCGTCAAACTCTACTAATGCCAGCGAAACTGTAGATAAAACGACAACATTGCCGTCACCGTTGTTAGCAAAAAATGATGTTGTAGTCTCGGCGTTTAAAACTGATCCAAAATACGGCTATACGGCGATAGAACTTTACAATACTAGTGATGAATTTTTCGATCTAGGGCAGATGTCGCTAGAACTACGTTACGCAACAGCGGAAGCTGATTTTGTTTGTAATGCTAAATTGCGAGATTATCTGCGGCCAAAGAGTTATTTAACGCTGTACAACCCGAACTTGTCGCATGCGGATGATGCATTGCTTTTAGCGGGCTGTCCGGCTCCGAATAGCGATGCTTTGTATGACAAAGAAATAAATGTTTATCAAGCTGGCCAGCTGGTTGAGGCGGTTCGAATTAACAACACCGATCTAGGCAAGTATCAAAATGATATTTGGGAGCGTAAAGGCTGGAGTAAGTCTTATCGAACTGGTGTCTTTAAAACTGATTTTCGTAAACGAGCGACTGGCAATATGATATCAAGTGATTTGTACCGTTTGCCGTCGACGCCAACTTTACAGATTCTAGAAATTTTACCGAATCCAGCAGATTGTGCTACGGCCGACCCGAACCTTGCCTGCTATAGCTACATCAAGGTTAAAAATGTTGGTCAAAGCCCAATAGACTTATCACTCTACCGCTTGTGCAGCGGCAACCAAGAGGTGTCAGATTCTACTGATAGCCTTTCGAAGCTATCAGGCGCAGTTCTGCCAGGCAAAATCTTTCTTATATCGGGGAAGACGCTGCATCTTGACAAGACATCCGGAACAGTGTGGTTGCAAGATGCCAACGGGTTAACTACCTATAAGAACGGCGTGATACCGTATGAGAAAGCTGATAGTGCTAGCAACAAAGGGCGATCTTGGGCGTATGATGCTAAAACTGCGACTTGGCGCTGGGCGACGCCGAGTCCAGGTAGCGAGGGCAATGATTTTACGCCTAAACTTAATTATGGCAAGGGTAGCCTGAAAGCGTTGTCGGCTAAACCAAAAATAAAAATATTGAAACCATGCCGCGATGACCAATATCGCAGCGAAGAGACTGGCCGCTGCCGCAATATTGTTCAGAACAAGAAAAAAACCGTTGTCTTGAAACCTTGCAAAGAAGGCCAATATCGCAGCGAGGAGACCGGACGTTGTCGTTCAATTGCCAAGGCGGCTGCAGCGGTTCTGAAGCCGTGTAAAGAGGGCCAATTCCGTAACCCAGAAACTGGCCGCTGCAAGAAGATTGCTTCTGTTGACGATCTACCCAAACCGTGTAAAGCAGGCTGGGAGCGCAATCCTTCAACTGGACGCTGCCGCAAAATCAAGAAAGCTAGTAATACATTAGCGGCTTATCCAGTGCAGCCAGTAACAGTCCAGCAAACTAATCCAGCAGTGTGGTGGACAATTGGCGGACTGGCCTTGGCGGGTGTTGGTTATGGTGTCTGGGAATGGCGCGTTGAAATTAAGCGCGGCTTGAGAAAAGCTATTCGATTTGGCAGGAAGTGATCCATACCAGCATGCGAATTATCGGAATTGACCCTGGTACAGGTATTCTCGGATTTGGCGTAATTGATGTCAACGGCGGTAGAATGAGGCTGGTTACGGCTGGAGTGATCACTACGCCAGCACACACGCCATTGCCAGATCGCCTTGAAGAGATCTACTCAGGATTAACCGATATTATTAAAGAGACACGGCCAGATGCTATGTCGGTTGAGAAGTTGTTTTTTACTAAGAATATTACGACAGCAATCAGTGTCGCCGAGGCGCGCGGCGTAGCAATATTGACAGGCCGCCAAGCGAAATTGCCAATTCACGAATATACGCCGAATGAAATCAAAAAATCAATCACTGGTTATGGTGCCGCCAAAAAGCCGCAAATTCAAGAAATGGTGCGTATTCAGCTAGGGTTGCAAGAGGTGCCGAAGCCTGATGATTGCGCTGATGCATTGGCGGCAGCTTTAACGCATGCGTTTATGAGTCGTATTGAAGCGTAAGGTGATATAATGGTAGGTGATGCAGATACAAAAGCAACCGCCGCGTTTATCGCGCTACGCTAACATAGGTCGTAAGAAATCTCCAGTTCGTAAGGTTCATCGCCAGCCGACGGGTAAGTTCGGTAAACTAGTCGCTTGGTGGCAAGGATTGTCGCTCAAGCAGAAGGTTGCCGTTGTTGGCGGTCCTATTCTAGCAATTATGATTATCATACCAGTGGTAACATACATCATGCTGGCTAATGATATCCGCGACGTTGAACGTTTGATGAACCGTAATAATACCGGAATCGTTCTAAAAGACAGAAATGGTAAGACTTTTTATAGTATTGGTCGGGCTGAGAAACGCAATATCGTGAAACTCGACCAGATATCTGATCATATGAAGAATGCTTTGTTGGCGAGCGAGGACAAGGATTTTTATAAACATGGCGGATTTAATCTTTTTAGCATTGCTAGGGCGGCAGTGACGCGGCATGGCGGCGGCTCGACCATCACTCAGCAATTGGTCAAGAATACCTTGCTAAGCGACGAGCATAGTTTGATGCGTAAATATCAAGAGTTCTTCATGTCGATTGCTGTCGAGCAAAACTATTCCAAAGACGAGATTCTCGACATGTATCTAAATTCGGTTTATTTTGGTGAAAACGCTTTTGGTATAGAGGATGCGGCTAAGACTTATTTCAATAAAACACCGAAAGAACTAACTCTGGCAGAAAGCGCTATGCTGGTTGGCGTATTGCCGGCACCGAGCAGCTACTCGCCGATTAGTGGTAGTGCTGAATATGCTAAAGAACGGCAAAAAACAGTGCTCAGTCGAATGGTAAAAGAGGGCTACGTCACCGAAGCGCAAAAAACAGAGGCTTTAGCCCAACAATTGGCCTATGCACCGCCGTCAACGCAGAATGATAGCGTGGCGCCGCATTTTGCTGAAATGGTGGTGGCTGAGCTCAGCGATAAATATAGCTCTAAAAAAGGCGGCTACGAAAAAGATGGTTACGAAAAAGTTATGCGTTCTGGTTATCAAGTCACAACGACGCTAGATATTGATATGCAGAATACCCTCAAAGACAACATTAACAAGCAAATGAGGCATATTAACCGAATGGGCGGCTCTAATGCCAGCGGAGTTGTCGTTGATCCAACGACTGGTGAAGTTCGAGCTTTGGTTGGCAGTGCCGATTATAATAATGAAAAATGGGGCAAGGTTAACATGGTAACGACTAGGCGCCAGCCAGGTTCTAGCTTCAAGCCGATTTATTACGCAGCAGCATTGGCAGACGGCGTGATTACGCCAGCGACTATTTTGCAAGATAAAGTTAAGGATTTCGGCGGCGGCTATGTGCCGCGCGATGCTGATAAAAATGAAGCTAGCCGTGGCGGTAGTGCTACGGTGCGCCAAGCGCTTAACTGGTCGCTTAATATCCCGAGCGTTGAGGTTATGCAGAAATACGGCATTTCTCGTTCAGTAACAGCTGCTAACAGTATGGGCATTTCCTCTATTAAGAAGGGCGATCACGGCTTATCGTTGGCGCTTGGTTCAGCCGAGGCATCTTTGCAGGATATGGTGCATGCTTATACTGCTTTCGCTAATGGCGGCAAGCAATATGATATTACTAAAATTACTCAGATTGACGATAAATACGCTAAAACAATCTACAAACACGAGGGCAAGCCTAAGCAAGTTATTAGCGCTCAGGGGGCTTACCTAATCTCAGATATTCTTAGCGACAGGACAACTCGCGCACGCATCTTTGGTTCGTCAATTACGGTTAACGGTAATCATACTGTTGCTGTTAAAACTGGTACCACCAACGACAACCGCGATGCTTGGACGATTGGCTATAATCCGCAATACGTTGTTGGTGTTTGGGTTGGCAATAATGATAACTCTGCTATGATTAGCGGTGGTAGCGACATGGCTGGGCCGATTTGGAAGAGTACGATGACGTCGCTATTGTCAGGCAAGCCAGATGTTAAATTCACTCTGCCGAGCGGTATCGTTCAGCGCGCTGTCTGTAAGGACAAGGGCGGCTTGGCGGCGAAAGCTGGCGCTAATACTTATAATGAATACTTTATGAGCGGTGCTTTACCGACTGAATCGTGTAATTCCGAGCCAACTAAAGTATCTGTTTGTAACCTCTCTACCGGCAAGGTCGAAACTATCGATGAGGATAAGTTTGACTCGACGAAATATTCAAAAGATACTGCTAATTGTAAGGCGCCGACGATTACCGTTTGCAACCTCTCTACCGGCAAGGTTGAAACTATTGACGAAGCTAGCTTTAACTCGACAAAATACTCGAAAGACACTGCTAACTGTAAAAGCACAAATGCTAAAGTTGCAGCCTGTGATCTCAAGACAGGCTCAGTGGTTATGGTCGATAAAAGTAAAATCGACGGCGTGAACTACAGTAAAGATACTAGCAATTGTGCGGCTGCTGGCGGAAACGATAATAGTGGCGGCAGCTCAGGCGATTCTGGCGGTAGCAATAATGGCGGCAATAATAGTAATAATCCTGGCGGTAACGCTACGTCGCCATAGCTGATTATGATAGCTCATCTTTCTGGTGTGATCGCTGAAAAGTTTGGCGCGGGCAGCGTCGTGATTGACGTTCACGGCGTCGGTTACGAAGTTAGCGTGTCGGCTGGTGATTTTGAGGCGGTGGCGCTGAATCAAGACGTCAAGTTTTATACCTACCACCATGTGCGCGAGCAGGCGGAAGAGTTGTTTGGTTTTTCTAGTTTGGCTGCAAAAAAGCTGTTTGAAATGCTGATTACTGTTCAGGGCGTCGGTCCGAAGGTGGCGCTAGCGATTCTCAGCCTGGGCGATGCGGAACAGGTACGCAACGCCATTGCCAACGCTGACAGTGCTTTTGTGCAAAAAGCTGCTGGTATTGGCAAAAAAACTGCCGAGCGGGTGGTGGTTGATCTGAGCGATAAGGTTGGCTTGCCAGCGCATTACGGTCGAGCGGACACCCCGGTCCAAACTGAATTGAATACTTCTGACGAAGCTTTAGAAGCGCTGATGGCGCTAGGCTATACCTTGGCTGACGCCACTAAGGCTCTGGAAAATGTTGATACTAATCTGCCGACGGCGCAACGGGTGACGATGGCGTTGAAAAGCTGATAGACAATGAAGGTATTCGTAAACATTTTGCTTGTGCGATATAATTAGATAGTCATGGAAGATACAAAATTCTCTCTTAATCAAACGCCGATTAGTACGATTTTGGCTTGGGTGGAAAGCGGTGCTATTGCCATTCCAGAGATTCAGCGGCCGTTTGTATGGACGAGCACTCAGGTGCGAGATTTGATGGATTCGCTATATCAAGGCTATCCAGTCGGCTATATCATTACTTGGCAAAATCCAGACGTAAAACTCAAAGACGGCTCAACTTCGCAGGGCAAGCGAATTTTGATTGACGGCCAGCAGCGGATTGCGGCATTGAGAGCGGCAATCAGCGGTCTGAATGTTTTTGATAAGAAATACAAGAAGCGCCGGATTGCCATATCGTTTAATCCTCTAACCGAGGAGTTTCGCACACGTACTAGCTCGACTGAACGAGGCAAGGAATGGATTAGTGATATTGCCGAGGTGATGGTCAACGGTTATGATACGCTGACGTTTGTCGACGAATATGTTGCCAGAAACCCAGGAACAACCCGCCAAGAGATTAACTCGCGACTGAATCGCCTTATCCAGATCAAAAATAAACAAATTGGCGAAATTCAGCTTAGTCCGTCGCTGGATATAAATATAGTCAATGAAATATTTGTGCGGATTAATGCCAGCGGCGTCAATCTCAGTAATGCCGATTTTGCCATGAGCAAGATTGCTGTGTACGAAAAGGATCCGGGCGATGAAATGGGTATGAGGTTGCGCAAATTTATTGATTATTTTGCGCATCTATCGGCTGCTCCGGATCAATTCAAAGACATAGCGCAGAATGATACTGAATTCGCTAAAACAGATTATTTTGCAAAGATTGCTTGGCTCAAAAATGAGACAGACGATTTGTATGATCCAACATACAATGACATTATCCGAGTTGTTGGATTGACACAGTTTGCCCGAGGCAAGCTTGGCGATGTGGTGTCGCTACTTTCGGGGCGTAATTTTGAAACGCGGCAGGACGAAAAAGAGATCGCTGACCTGTCATTTCAAAAACTAGAAAAAGGCTTACACCAATTTACCAATGAAAACAAATTCAAACAATTTGTACAGAATATTTTGCGCGGTAGCGGCTATGATGAACCAAATATGCTGATTGCGCGCAATGCGGTTAATTATGCGTACGCGATGTATTTGCGGCTGTTAGACATCGGCGAAAACCATGCTGACGCCAATTCGCTGGTGCGGCGGTTGTTAGCAATTTCGCTGATGACGGGTCGGCATTCTGGCAGTTTTGAAACGCAATTTGAACAAGATATCAAACGAATCCAATCTGCTGGTGATATGGCAAAATTTATTGCAACGCTTGAAGAGCAAGAATTATCAGATGTTTTTTGGAATTCAACTCTGGTGGACGAATTCGATAAGCCGACGACCAATAATCCGTTTTGGCACATGTTTATCGCGGCGCAGAATAAACTGTTGAAGCAGAGTTTTTTATCAAAGAACAACATTGCGCGCGATTTAGCAACCGACGATATTCATCATATTTTTCCGAAGAATTATTTAGTTAAACACGGGTATGATAAATCAAAATATAATCGGATTGCTAATTTTGTGCATCTTCGTAATGATATAAATATCTCAGTTAGTGATTTAGCGCCGCGCGAATATTTAGGCGATATACTATCCGGAGGGAATAATCACCATAGTGATATCGTTAACGAAGCCGAGATGATAAACAACTTTGAAGACAACGCTATCCCAAAAATATTATTGCAAGCCGAGGTCGATGATTATGATGAATTCTTGCGGCAGCGGCAAGTGCTAATGGCAGAGATGGTAAGAGAGTACTACAAGACTTTGTGACGGCACTGAGCTACGTCTTGGAGATTGTCAGAAAATAGAAGAGTGGATGCTAATCTACCGACAGCGCAGCGGGCAACTGAGGCGCTGAAAACATAGGCTATATAAT
>NZ_PQNZ01000070.1:0-2565 GCF_004138385.1 Candidatus Nanosynsacchari sp. TM7_ANC_38.39_G1_1
TCTTGCCGTGATCGACGTGGGCAATAATGGCAATATTTCGAATCTTGCTAGCGTCCTTCATAAAAATATGGTCTGGGATTAATAGCAGACCTTCCTTTGGTGACTTATTGTAGCACAGATGGGCTGGGATGGGAAGTACGCTACTACGGTGAAGCTTGCTCATCAAGCTTTAGCTGCACGAAAACAGCTAGTCCTGATAAAACCACCAGCATCCAACCAGCGATGAAAACGCTTTGGTTTGACAAAACTCCAAACACAAACGTTAGCGGCATGAGGACAATTCGTCCCACGGCGTTTATCACCGAGCCGGAACCTGTGCGGTACCGCGACGGCAGCTGGTGTTGTATCTGTGCAGTAAAATGGAATAACAGCGCCCCCGAGACTACCGCTATTAGAACCTGCGCGGCGATAGTTATCCATAGATTACTACCCACCGAAAGCGCGAGCGACGCCAAGCCTAGCAAAATCGACAAAACTATATTTATTTGCTTTGAGCTGAGATATTTAACCAACGAGCCGCCCAGTCCGCCCAAGCCTTCTATGAACGAACCAGCGATGCCAAATACTATCGCCGGGGCCGACAGCGCAATATACCACAGCTGATAAGCTTCGCGATTCATCTTTTGGATACAAAAAACTATCATAATCGCAGTCATCAGCCAGAGTAAGCTTTTACTTTTGAAAACGCATTTGAATGTATTTTTAGTATGTTTGATAAGTTTTTCATCAGCCACCTCGCGGCTAATTTTTGCATCTTTATAAATTAGATGACAAACCATGGATATGGCAATTGGAATAATTGTTAAGTTAAACGCTAGCAGCAGCGAGTGTTCGCCGATCCAGCCGCCCAAAAAGTTACTGATAATTAACGCTATCCCGCCTAAAGTTTCGTATAGTCCTAGCGCTCGATTAAAGTTCCTGGCGTGCCCTTGCTCCTCGAGCAGCGTATCGTAAATCATAGCTGCGCCAGTTCCGCTCGAAAAAGCATCATGAAGACCCCAAATCGTCACGGCAGCGGCGTACATAAAGATATTATCGCTAGCGCCAGCCATCAGGCTGCTAACCCCTAAGAATAACCCAGCGAGCACCATTGAGCCTTTGCGGCTCCAACGATCCGCGATAATTCCTGATGGAATTTCGGTCAGAATAGACGATATCAGCAGAACAATCGCGATCAAACTAATTCCAAAATTGTCAATGCCGATACTTCTTATGAATAATTTCTCAATTGAATACCAAAGTACAAAGCTTAAGAAGAACTTGCCAACATACAGCGGAAGCAGCCTCTTCATGACAGCTTTTTTCATATTTTAATTATAACGCGTGCCAGCGTTATCTTAGAGGTTCATGATAATAGTTTGAACTGGTGCGGGTAGAGGGAGTCGAACCCTCGTCTCATGCTTGGGAAGCATACATAATAGCCGTTATACGATACCCGCGCTGACTATATTATACACTATGCTTTGGCTATTTTTGCAGGCCGTTACTTTCGGATTGACATAACCAGTTTCCTTGCTACAATCAAAGTATGAAAAAACAAAAACTTGTAATTATATTAGTTATCTTAACACTGATCGGGGCGGGGATAGGCGTATACATTGCTGTATGTATTGCGCCGAAAAATAAGGGTAATGCCAGCCAGCAGCAGGAGCAAAAAACAACTTCCAGTCCTAATTTTACTAAGTCTGGTTCTGGTAATAGTTCCAGCAGTAGCAAGTCTAATAAAGACTCCCAGCCTAAGCAGTCTACGCCGAACCAGCAAGAGAAGAAGCCTGAAAAACCGCAGCCAATCCAAAAAGAGCAGAGAATTGACCCTGTGCGCCCGAAACACAATCCAGCCCCGCAGCCACCGTCGAGTCCAGCCTCGCCGCCGAAAAACAACCAGCGGCCAGCTCCGCAGTCTCAGCAGCCCGGTAATTCGCAGCAGCCTGCGCCGAATCCGCAACCAAAACCGACTCCAAATCCACAGCCGCAACCGGCAGACCAAGATAAAAAGTATGACATAGGTCCGCCAGATGCTTTGGAGATTCTTGAATTGATTAATTATGTTCGTAGTAAGGAAAATCTGAAGCCGTTAAAAATGTACGAGCCGCTTAATCGAACGGCGCAGTGGATGGCGAATGATATGAAAGAGAATAATTATTTTAGCCATTATAAACCGGGCACAACTATTCCGCACGGATTGCTTAAAGCGAGGGCTGTCTGCAACGCGCCAGCCGAGAATCTGGTGCAAACTTCGCCGCCAGACCTGCACACTAGCCGCGTAGCCTTTAACGCCTGGATGCAATCGCCGCCGCACAGGCAATCCATCATGTCGAGCACTTACACGCTAACCGGATTTGGCATCGCTGGTAATAAAATTGTGGAGCATTTTTGTTGAGGTGTGTTTAGACTGTCCGTCTTATAGCTATTCTCGCCGCCATTGGTATTCTATGAAAACTGCGCGGATGAATCTGATGTAGAGGAAGGCGGCATCTTGCCAGATTCTCGTGGGCTAAACGTGGGTGAGATGAGAGTAATGATGGTGTTTAGTATATAGGCTGATTTAGTGTATCGCTACGCTAT
>NZ_PQNZ01000071.1:0-1025 GCF_004138385.1 Candidatus Nanosynsacchari sp. TM7_ANC_38.39_G1_1
AGACAAACCGCGACTGGGCTTTATGCGCCGCCTCAATCGGCCGCAGCGTAATCCTCGCTAATAAATACGAGCAAGCGCCGCCCGCCAGCAGCACGATGAGATTGATATAACCCAAGCTAATCAGCAGATTGCGCGTCGAAATATCCATCCGTTCCGACAAGTCAATGCTAGGAAAATCGTTGCCGCGCTGGATGATAATTTTATGGATTTGCGCGTCAACTTCCGAGCGCGCCACTTGAAAAATAATACTGCTAAACAGCAGGCTGACGACCATTAAAATCAGTAAATACCAGCCCGCCAATTTAATAGTTGCCGAGGTAAAAATTTTCATGCTTCAATCCGGTAACCGAAGCCGCGGACGGTTTTTATCAATTGTTTTTTGAATGGCTTATCGATTTTTTGGCGCAAGTTTTTTATGTACGCCTCGACGTTGTTTGGTAAAATATCAGCATCGAAGTTCCATACGTGTTCCATAATTTGCTCTTTACTTAATGTTTGACCGCTGGACTTCATTAAATATTGTAGTAGAGCGTACTCTTTTGCTGTCAGATCTATCTTTTTATTATCAAACTCTACTGTTCGGTTAGTAGTGTCCATGTGCAGGTTACCAACTTTTAGGATGGTTGGTTGGGCTTTTTTCGGTCTTCTTAATATTGCTCGTAATCTTGCTAAGAGCTCGTCTATAGCAAATGGTTTCGCTAAATAATCATCTGCGCCTGCATCTAGTCCAGTAATTTTTTGACTTGTTTCACCTAGTGCTGTTAAAACTATAGCTGGCGTAAAAATGCCATCTTTACGTAGTTTCTTAAGCATATCTAGCCCATCACTAAAATCTCCAGGCATCATTCTGTCAATAATTAAAGCGTCGTACGGTTGGGTACTAGCCATTGCATAGCCTTCACTGCTATTATATTCAATATCTATAGCGTAGCCTTCGTTTTTTAGCGTTCGACTAATGGCGCGTGCAAGCTTTTTCTCATCTTCAACAATTAAAATACGCATATATTCAATTTATATTTTATCAT
>NZ_PQNZ01000008.1:0-12488 GCF_004138385.1 Candidatus Nanosynsacchari sp. TM7_ANC_38.39_G1_1
AACAAATAGGATAAAATATGGCAGACGTGCTAAACCAGATAGTAGAGAAAGTCAAAGAAAGTAATAATATTCTCGTTACGGTTAGTGCCAATCCGTCGGTTGACGAATTGAGCGCTGCTTTGGGCATCACGCTGCTAATCAATAAGTTAAATAAGCATGCGACGGCAGTATTTAGCGGGGCAGTGCCGCCAGCGATTAAGTTTCTGCAGCCCGAGAAAACGTTTGAAAGTACGGTTGATAGTTTGCGCGACTTTATCATCGCGCTGGATAAGGAGAAAGCCGATCACTTACGTTACAAGATTGTCGATGATATGGTCAAGATTTTTATTACGCCGTACCGTACGACAATCAACCAGAAAGATTTGGACTTTAGCCAAGGAGACTATAACGTCGAGATGGTGTTGGCAATTGGCGTCAAAGATGAAGCTGATTTGGATCATGCGCTCGAGAGCCATGGACGAATTTTGCACGATGCGGTTGTAGCAAGCGTATCGCTTGGCGAATCAACCCAGCTCGGTAGTCTGGAGTGGAGTAATCCGCGAGCTAGCTGTTATAGCGAGGTTTTGTGCCGGTTAGCCAATGAATTAAGAGGTGAAAGCCGGTTGATTGACGAGCAGATCGCTACGGCGTTTTTGACTGGTATTGTGGCGGCAACTGAACGTTTCAGTAATGCGCATACTAGCTCGGCGGCGATGACCGTGGCCGCTCAATTGATGGCAGACGGTGCTAACCAGCAACTAATTGCCACTAAACTAAAGGAATCGTACGACAAACCGATTCCAGTGCCTGAGGCTAAGAGTAGTGACGAGGCGAAATCATCTAAAAAGGATAAGTCTAAGGACTCTGGCGATATTGGCGCGTTGTCGATTTCGCACGAGCCAGTCGGTGATGTTGACGACGTCAAGAATACAGTTGATAGGCGCCATTCCGACGAAGCTCTGAGGGCTGCCAATGAGGAGCTAGAAAAGCGAAGCAGCCGAGATGCCGCCGCTGCCGCCGAAAAGAAATTAGCCGAACAATTAGCATCGATTCCTGCTGCTGAGCCTGAAGCTGATAGGCCAGATATGCCGTCTGTTGCCGATTTGCAGCGCGATATTGCTGCCAGCTCGGCAGAAGTAGATGAAGCGGCCAAAGAAGATCTAACTTTGCCGCCAGTTGCTCCATTTGCGCCAGGGCCAGGTCTAGCGATGCCAGTTAGCCCGAGCGAGCCGTCGATTGGCGGTACTTTCAACGCGACAACCGAACAGGCTGCCGAGGAAGCTAGAAAAGCTGAAAAAGACATGCATAATCGCGTCATTTTAAGCCACGATCGCGGCGCGGTGGCGTCGCAGCCGCCGTCAATGCAATCGCCATTTAATGCTGTAGCCGATAAGACCGAAGTAGAACCGACAGTTCGCGATGTCTTATCAGAAGCTGCGCCAGTTGACGCGGCGCCCGAGGCGGTTTCTTCGAAAGGGGTAACGGTACAGCCGAGTATGCCAGCGCCTAGCGTAGAAGCTGCGCCGGTCGCAAATCCTGCTAGTTCAGACCAAGACCAAGCGCGGTCTGCCGTTGATGCAGCTCTGTCGGCAGCATCAGCTGCGCCATCGTCTGGCGCGGTTGACGATTTGCCGCCATTGCCGCCATTACCACCGTTGCCAGATTTTTCATCCTTGCCGCCAGTACCAGCTAATGGCGGGGTCGGAGCTGACACTTTAGAATCTACTCTACCGCCGCCGCCAGCTCCAGCAGTTTCGGCACCAACATCAAATGATCCGGCTCAGTTCAAGATTCCAGGGCAAGCTTAAGCTTGCGAATAGGCTTCAGATTGACTCTGAAAAGATTTTAGAATCAATGCTACGGGGTATGCTGATATACTTGAAGTATGAGTGACAGGGTTATATTGATCGATAAGCCGCCAGGCATGACTAGCTTCGGGGTGGTGGCGCGAGTTCGCCGCGTACTTAGCCATCGGGCTGGTAAAAAAGTCAAAGTCGGTCATTGCGGGACGCTTGATCCTTTTGCGACGGGCCTGCTGATTTTGGTTACGGGCAAGGAATGCCGCAACGCGATGCGTTATACCAAGCTTGATAAGGTTTATGAAGCGACGTTCCGGTTGGGGCAGACTAGTACAACTGGCGACCCGGAAGGCGAAATTATGCCGTATGTTGCAAGCGACGAACTACAAGGAGCTGAATCTTTACCTTTACTCAAACAACCGGATGCAGCAGCAGTTAAGTATGTTCTAGCGCAATTCGTTGGCGATATCAAACAGCGTCCGCCAGCGTTCAGTGCTATCAAAATTAACGGACAGCGGGCCTACAAATTAGCTCGCAGCGGTAAAAAAGTTGATATTCCAGAACGCGCGGTGACGATTTATGCGCTAGAACTGCTTGATTACGCTTATCCGCTGCTCAAAGTTCGGGCCCATGTCTCTAGCGGTACCTATATTCGTAGTTTGGCAGTTGATATCGGTGAGGCGCTAGGTACGGGCGCTTACTGTCAAGAATTGCGCCGTACGCAGATTGCCGATTGGCAAGTTAGTCAAGCGCAGAAATTGGCCGATTTTGGCATTGAATCATAAGAAGCATAGAGATTTGCTTATTTAGACTTTTTATGATATAATGAAAGAATGACAGATTATGAGAATCTTGCTCATACAGAGCCTGTACCTGATCAAGAAACACTCCATAACTTGCGCCGTCAAGCTGCGGAAACATTAAAACTAGTAGGTAGAGAAGTAGAGGAACCTGGTCGTTTATCGCTAGATGATCAGCCTCTCAAAAGTTTCTCGTATCCACTGACGCCGGAATTGGTTAGTAAGGCTCTCCATTTTGATGACCAAGAGGCAGCTGTACCGGAAGGTTGCGAATTAGTATATGTGCCAGAGTCGAAACAAGACGGCGAGATGTCTCAAGATGAGCTATACATGAGTGTTAAAAAGCGTGTTGAAAGTGTTCCAGGACAAAAAGTCGAGATTGTGGAGCAATGGCTTATTTATGGCGAACTTGGACAACCGACAAACCATGAATATAGCATAGATTATAATAGGAATGGGCAGCCGGAAACTTTAAATAATTTTACTCCAAGCAAAACGCTACCTGACACGGAAACGACTACTAAACTTATTAAGAGCTGGATAGATCAGTCTCGTCAGATGACGATTGACGATATTGAGAAAATCTATAGGGTGATAGATATGATAAGGAGTTTGCACAACTTGACTGATTAGCGGATCTCTGCTAAAGTTGTTAGCTATGATATCAAAGGATAACAAAGCGAAAGCTATTGCTTTGACTCAGGTCAACGAGAACGATGTCGGCAGCCCGCAAGCGCAGATTTCGATCTTGACGGCTCGTATCAAAGAGGTGACTGAACATCTCAAGTCCAATAAGCACGACCGTATGGCGCGCCGCGGACTGATTCAGATGGTAGGTAAGCGCAAGCGCCTGCTGAAATACCTTGAGAAGACGAACTTTGAGGCCTACAAGGCAACGCTAGAGAAGCTCGGTCTGCGCAAATAAACGTGCAGCCTGGGCCAAAAACCGTCTCGTATCGAGGCGGTTTTTGGTTTGTAAAGGTAGATCGCAGCTGCCGTATTGCTAAAATTACTAATCTAAGTAATATTATTGACAAAAAGCATAAGCTGTGTTAGCATAAAAGGCAAGTAAGCGGCAAAAATAAAAATGATTACAAAAGAACGCTTCCCAACATCTTCTCATGAGGTGACTAACAGCCGCGAGCAAGACGAGTTGTTTGACTATAAGAAGTACGGTATTGAGCCGACAGTTAAGTCTAACTCTCTTGATGGTGATAATTTTAGTACGCCGCACGAATGGACGCCGGCTGGCCGGGCCGAGAAAGTCAATGATGCTCGCGATGCGGTGGCGATTGCTTTCGGCGATAAGCCGCCCGCTATGGCGCGCCAAGAGTCGAATACCGGCAGGCAGCTGCTGGTCGGCGAGGCTTATAAAGCCGCTACTGACGGCGGCGCGGCACCGACGAACGAGCGTGCATCTACACGGCGAGTCTTTATGACTGGCGAGAAAATAACTGGTAAGTTACCGTCGCATGCTGATGCCGAGAGAGGGCCGCAAAGTGTTGATGAAATGCTTAATCGGCGCGCTGATTTGTTAGCAAAAGGCGTTCCAGAGGATTTGGTTGATGGTATTGTCAGGGGTGAGCATAACAGGGACAGAGGCGATAATCTAGTCCAATACGCTTCGCGGCCGCCAGTTGAGCAAGCAGTATACGAGCAGCCAGCGATACGCGAGGAGTCAAATGAGCTGGTATCGCATGAGACCAGTGCTAGCGATGCTGTGCCCAAAGTACAAGAAACACCGTTGCCGCCGCGTGCCGAAATTCCGAAAGCAGAAACTGATGCCGCCAAGCCGTCTAGCGAACCAGAACCTAAAGCGCCGAAAGAAAACACGCCGCCAGAAACCGCTAGAAACGAAAGTCTAAAGGCGAAAACTACAGAAGCTAAACCTGCCACAAGTGATCGCGCCGCAGAGAAAAATCCGGCAGAACAGGTCGGGCAGCCGGCAGAAGATAAGACATCGCCAGTCGAAGCTCAATCAGACGGCAATCAAAAAAATACGGTAGAATCTAAAGCAGACGTATCAAAGTCAGACGGAAAACAGGCCGCTGGAGAGCAAAATACGACAAAACCTGGCGAGCGCCAACCATTTGACCAAAAGAAAGCTAACAAATGGGCGGGAGACTTCTTGAGGGCTTATGGCGGATTTCTTGACCAAAAGGTTAGGGCAGAGTTAGCCGATAGGCTAAAATCTAAAGGCGGACTAAATGTTGACGCAGAAACTCTTCAAGCAATGTCTAAGCTAGCGAAAGAAGCTAACCCGCGGTCGCCGATATGGCAAACTGAACCAGGCAGCGGCTCAACTCTACGGAGGGCTGCCGATGAAGCTCGCAGCAGGTTGCAGAGTATAGTTGAAAGTCTGTAGTTAGTGTCGTTTTTGTGTACCAAGTTATCGCAATTGTGTATAATGTAAACACAATTAAGCGAAAGGAGTGCGCGATGGCGTTTGGGCCGATGATGAAATTAACAACCGATAAGGGCTTATCGGTTGAACTGGCGTCGTTTGCGCGCGATAATCTAGCGGTGTTTGTCGAGGGTTTTGCGCTCGGCACGGTAACACAGTACTTATCAGCGCACCGAGCGCAGACAATCGAGACCGAGCAAGCCTGGTATGATGAAATGATCAAGAACAAAACCAGCCTAAACTGGGGTATTTGGGTTATGGATGGCGACAAGCGCCAGCTGATCGGCAACACAGCGCTTACCGAGATAACCAAAGATCACGTTCATTATGCGACAAGCGGTATAGTTATTGCCGATAAAAAATATTGGGGCCAGGGGATTGCTAGTGCTTGCCACCGGGCACGAACCTGGTATGCTTTCGAAAATTTAGGGCTGCACCGAATTAAGTCGGCAGTCATCCACGGCAACGCGGCGAGCTGGCGAGCGCTTGAGAAGTGCGGCTACGAACTTGTCTATACCGAGCGCAATGAAGAGTTCGTGAACGGTAAATTACGCCACATGGATTGCCTGGAATGCCTCAACCCGGCAGATTGGGCCTGGCGGCAGTGGTGGGGCGACGACCGTCCGCCGCGAAAGAGCTTGGAGGCGCGCAAACGGGCGCAAGCGGCGGTTGATTGGGCGCGGCAAAACGTGACGCTAGAGTAGTTGTTGGTGCTGCTCGTTGAAATTATCGACGACGAGAACTGGCTGGTTGCTATTGATGTACTGTGCGATATCGGTGTGCTGTAGAAATTCGGGGTAGAGAACGCATTGCGACGGGTCGATATACTCGCAAAGCGCTAATTCTTGGGCGCCATGCGTTGTTTGGCTAATGTCAATATCGGTAAAGTCATTAGGATTATCGACCGCGAAAAAGAACTCTAATTCCTCTTCGTAGCCAGCCCGCGATGATGGGAATTGCTGGATGAATAGCAATTTGCCAGGTTTGGCGGTCACGCCAGTTTCTTCGCGTAATTCGCGGATTAAACATTCAGTTAGCGACTCGTGCGGGTCGAGACCGCCGCCTGGTACGGCGTAATAAGGGGCCGCTTGGTCGCCGCGGCGATGTTTGACGGCGAGTATTTTTCCTTCGCGATAAATAATAGCGCGCACATTAATGCGCCGCCCAGTATATAGACTTTCGGTTTGTGGCATTAGACCTCCTCGTTGATTGAATTTGAATAGCTTGCGATTAGCTTAATTTAGCAAGGGCTAGCATTAAGATATAATATCAAGGATATTATTTGGCTACCAGGAAAAAGTGTCCGGAATCAATCTCATTACCATCGCTTTGCTGGAAAACAACGATCAGAGGTTTTTTATCGCCATCATCTGAGTCCAGAGGGTTAGGGTGTTTGGTTACGCCTCTAGCCTCGAGTTGAGGCGAGTCGCCAGTCCCAAATAAACTTGCTTCGTTTGCTCGACTTAACTCAGTAAACGAAGCCGCAATTTCCTCAATCCGAGTAGCATCTTTAACTGAGGTTTCTCCCATGCCGGCAGATACTTTTGCTACTAGTATAATTCCTTCTCCGTGCCTAATTGAGTCGACGATATCGCTACATGCTTTCTCTGGATTGACTAGGTGATATTCAGTAAGCGAACCGGTCTCCTCCCCAAAGAAGCTAGTCTCGCTAGACATGAGTTAATTTCTTCCCTGTGCGTGTTGGATTGCTATTTCGTTCATGCATATCTGCTATCTGCTCCTCTAATTTATCCTTAATTCTATCATATTCATCGTTATCTACAACACCAGAATCGGATAGGTTTTTAAGCATTTCCTTTGAAGGTCCCAGCATTTGCCCGTATGGATCGGCAGGCAGAATTGTGTGAATACTTTCGAGGGTTTCGGGTGAAAATGGACAGATAGCTACAGTACCGTCATTATAATACCTAGCGTTTCGATCATTAGTTTTGTTAGCTTTAAATATCGAAGATTTAATATCTATCGCTGTTTGCTCTCCCCGGCTGTCAGTTATAAGATAATCAATACCTCTCTTGTCTTGTTCGGTAGTCGCACGGACCACTTCAAAGCCCATGTTTTCGAGAGCTAGCTCAGCAAGTAATTCTGTACGTACACCTTTTATGCTTGTTTCCATTTTCTTGCGGTAGTGGGGTTTGTCGGCTATAGGGATAAAATTATTTAGAAGTTGCATTGTGTCAGCTGGCGTGATAGCAGTGCCCCAGCGGTTAAAAATTTCGCGCAGCGAGTCGTTGAATGAAGAATGCACACTAACAATTTTTTCGTGATCTTTAGGAGAAAGTCTCCTATTTGAGTCTCTAGCTGTTTTTTCGGCAGTTACGGCAGCAATCCAGTCGCGATAGGTGCCGTAGAGCTTGTAAAATTCTTGTTGCTGGTTGGTCTCAGCAGTTGGATGTTCAACTTGTTGCATTAATTGCAATAGATTGTGCGCAGCTCGCCCGATACCGCGCTGCGGACGTTCTGGATCGATCGTATGCGCTTCTCGCCGTAATTCTCTCGCGGTCTCTTGGCTTTTTTGCCAGAAGTCTTGGCGGCGCCTTAGCAGAACTATAGGAAGCGTGCTCATTCTTCTATTATAGCATAAACATGATAAAAAAGCAATAGCATGACGTGATATAGATGAAATAACCTTTGTTGTCTGCTATAATAAAGTAGTTATTGTTAACGCGGAAGTGATAGAGACGAGAATTTGCGGCGCGCGGCTTTGAATCGCCAAGCCTAGCCAAGACGATTTTTCATCCCTGTTACTTGCCGCGAAGAAAGGAGCTCTTTTATGAGTATTATTAACCCGAGTGGCAAGGAGATTTTTAGCGTTACCACCGAGCTGTGCGGTCGGCCGTTGACGCTGGAGGTCAACCGCGTCGGTTTTCGGACGACTGGCAGCGTGCTGGTTCGCTACGGCGATACGGTGGTCTTGGGCAGTGCCCAAGTGGGCAGCCGGCCGGTGCAGCTGGATTATTTCCCGCTGTCGATTGATTATGAAGAACGATTTTATGCGGTGGGCAAAATTTCTGGTTCTCGGTTTATTAAGCGCGAAGGCCGCCCCAGCGACGAGGCGGTGCTAATCGGCCGGTTAATCGACCGTCCGATTCGGCCGTTGTTTCCGAAAGGATACCGCCAAGAAGTGCAAGTGGTGGCGACAGTGCTGAGCATGGATCCGGATTTCCGTCCGGACGTGGTGGCGATGATTGCGGCGTCGAGCGCCTTGATGCTGACCGGGACGCCGTTTGACGGTCCGGTGGCGGGCTTGCGGGTNGGCCGCGTGAATGGCGANTTTAAGGCCTTTTTGACGCCNGAGGAACGTGAGCAATCTGATTTGGANNTNGTGGTGGCGGGTATNGNNAGNGGCATCACCATGGTGGANGCCGGNGCNAAGGAAGTATCNGAAGAGGTNATTGTCGATGCNATGGCNTGGGCNCACCANATGATGCAGCCNGCGATTNANTTGCAGCGNGAGNTNGCAGCTAAAGTGGCGCCANCTNCGCANGAATANNANNTNGTTTTNCCTGANGAAGCNATNCAGCAGACGGCTGATGAGTGGGTNGANGGNAAATTAGGCGAGAAAATCCGCCGGCCGTATCCNGAGCGCAACGAGGTNGTTAANGANATNCGCTGGGCATTCCANGANGCNATGGCCGAAAAGCTGGGNTTGAGNGCTGAGGAATANNNCGANGTGCGCGACGAGTACGATGAAGCATTNACCTTGGCGNTACANAAAGATGTNCGCCGCGGTATCGTCGAGGACGGCAAGCGCCCGGATGGCCGCGCTTTGACGGAAATTCGTCCGTTAAGCTCAGAGGTTGGTTTACTGCCGCGAGCGCACGGTTCAAGCCTGTTTACCCGCGGTGTGACCCAGGGTATGAATATTGTCACCTTGGCGCCACTTAGTTACGCCCAGCTGGTTGATACTATGGAGGTTAACGACGGCGAACGGCGCTACATGCATCATTACAATGCGCCGGGCTATACGGTTGGCGAGGTTAAGCGGATGGGTAGCCCGGGGCGGCGCGAAATTGGCCACGGCTACTTGGCGGAACGAGCTTTGACGCCGGTGTTGCCGAGCGAAGAAGACTTCCCATACGCTATTCGCAGCGTCACCGAAATTATGAGCCAGAACGGTTCGACGTCGATGGCAGCGACCTGTTCGAGCTGTCTGGCGTTGATGGACGCTGGCGTGCCTCTCTCGGCGCCGGTTAGCGGTATTGCTATGGGTCTAATGATGGACGGTGATACGCCGTACGTATTGAGCGATATTGCTGATGCTGAGGATTTTGCCGGCGATATGGATTTCAAGGTGACTGGTACAGCCAAGGGTATCACGGCGCTGCAGATGGATATGAAGGTACATGGCTTGCCGGTGGCAGTGCTGCGCCAAGCGATTGAACAGAGCAAGGCCGGCAGGGCATTTATCCTTGACCATATGCTGAGGATTTTGCCAGAGCCGCGGGAGACACTCAGCCCGTACGCGCCGCGGATTGAAAAGCTAAAAATTGATCCAGATAAAATCGGCGCGGTCATCGGCAAAGGCGGCGAGGTGATTAACAAGATTACCAGCGAGACTGGTGCTGAGGTTGATATCAAGGAAGACGGCTTGATTACCATCGCCAGTCCGAACGGCGAATCAATTGAGAAGGCGCTTGCCTGGATTAAAAGCTTGGTCGAAGAGCCAGAGGTTGGCAAAATCTACGAGGGTAAGGTGGTCAGTATCAAAGATTTCGGGGCCTTTGTGAATATCCTGCCGGGAATTGACGGTATGTTGCATATTTCACAACTATCGGATAAACGAGTCGGCAAAGTAACTGATGTCTTGAAAGAGGGCCAAACGGTACGTGTTAAATTAACAGAGATTGATAACCGCGGGCGCCTAAGCTTGACAATGAAGGGAATTGAACAGCGATAATATTTCTACGTAAACAAATACTGTACGAGACAGCTTAAGTTTTGCTATACTTAATAGAGATACACTTATAAAAGAGGGGAAGTCTATGAACAATCAACCGCAACCACCTGAATCGCCGCAGCCAATGCCGCCTGCGCCGCAGCCAGCTCCAATGTCTGCGCCGCCTATGCAACAGCAGCCAGCGATGCCGCCGCAAATGCCGGTTAAAAAAGGTCTTAGCAAGGGGGCTTTGTGGGGAATAATTGGCGGTTCTGTTGGATTTTTACTGCTGATTATCGTAATAGTGGTTGTTTTGCTGCTCAATATGGGGCCGAGCAAAGAAGATTACCGTCAAGCTGTTTCGTGGATGAATGATGAAAGCTCGAAATTGAACAGTTTGCAGTATTCATCTGTACGTAATCCAGAAGCCTACAAAGAAACGGTTAATAGCGCTATCAAGAGCCGCGATGAACTAAACCACAAATTATCGAAATCTAAGATTATGCACGATAAAGCTGTCAAAGAAGCTTACGATAAGTATAAGAAAGCTTACGATGTTGCTAAGCCGGAAATGGAGGGCTTGTCGCAGTACGTAGAGGTTTATAGCGAGGTCAGAAAAAAATGCGATAACGTATTTTATCTTGGCCATATAAGCAAGAAACCAGATGAAGTTGATAAGGAAGTTAGTCAAAAATACGGCGATTGCACATCCTTGATGCAGAAACTGAGCAAATCAAATAATAGCAATGTGGCTAATTTCGGTAAAGAATGGAGCGATTACTATGCTTCGTTGAAGAAATACTACGTCGAATACGCTAGAGCCTATACCAGCGGCAATTTCAGCGCTCGGCCGCGCCGTCCAATAGAGCCGTCGACTACTGGCTATACGTTAATTACTAACGCTAGCCGTAAAGTTACCGATAGCGGAATGGATCGGTACTACAACGACTTTTCAAGCGTTGTCAATCAAAAATTAACTGCGCTGCGTTAATATTCGCCGCGCCGGTAGTACCCTCTGTATCAGCAGAGGGTACTATTTTGGTAAAATGTAATTATGGATAAGCAAGCTGAATTAGACGCATTAGCGGCGGAAATTATCGAAGCTGGGATTTGTTCAGAATTGGCGGCTCAAGCAACACAGTTGGTGATGGGCGACGGCAATGCTGATGCTGATATCGTATTTATCGGCGAAGCACCAGGTAAGAACGAAGATTTACAAGGCAAACCATTCGTCGGCGCAGCGGGGAAATTCCTCGACGAGATGCTGGCGGCAGCTGGTTTGCAGCGCCCAGACGTTTATATTACCAACATTGTGAAGTATCGGCCGCCGAATAACCGCGACCCGCTGCCAGAAGAAAAGCGCCAGTTTTGGCCGTATTTGATGCGGCAATTGGAAATTATCCAGCCAAAAGCGGTGTTAACATTAGGACGGCACAGCGGCGGCGGTTTTATTCCTGGCTTAAGGATTAGCCAAGGTCATGGACGTCCGCGACGCGTGCGTTTGCATGAGCTGGAATTCGTGGTGATTCCGCTATATCATCCGGCGGCGGCGCTATATAACGGCGGTATGCGCCAGACGCTGATTGATGATTTTATGCGGGCGGCGGCGTTTGTGCAGCAGGATAATATTGAATCGTAAGATTGGCACGCTGGCAGTCTATAGATATCTGCTCAAAATCCGTGGCTTATTCCCAATCTGTTTATTAAACTCTTGCCAAAACTAGCCTAGTGTAGTATAGTGGATAGTCGATATCCACTATACCTAATTTACGGAAGGACNAANATGAAACTATCNGGAGCTGTTGAACAAGCNTGCTGTATTATGGCAATTTTAGCTGATCCNCAGCNAAAAGCNCCGATNACCAANGATGCTTTGGCNGAAAANATGGCAGTATCNCCGACNTANCTGAAGAAAATTAGCCGCAAGCTGGTGGTNGCGCGGTTGATNANCTCGACGCAGGGCGCTGGCGGCGGTTTCATTTTGGCGCGGGAAATGGGCCAAGTGACGCTGCATGATGTGGTGCTGGCGATTGAAGGCGAAGCACCGTTTTTTCAGCCTCAAGGAATTGTCGAGCGGGTATTTGCGTCGCGGCCTCGCCAGGTGGAAATTGGCATGAATATGATTGAAAAAGTCTTTTCCGAGGCGCAAGAGAAGTGGAGCGAGTATCTAAAAACGGTAACGTTAGAAGACGTTGTCAAGGAGGTAATGTATGGTTGAAAAACTAAAGCGGCTGTCAAGCAGGCGCCGCGTCAATATGGTGCGAGCTGAGTGGCAGCACCTCTGCAAAAACAAAATATTACTGCTGTCGATGGCGGTTATTTCGTTTATTCCGATTATGTACAGCGGTTTTTTCTTGGGTTCAATCTGGGATCCATATGGGCAGGTGAAAAACTTGCCGGTGGCATTTGTCAATGAGGACAAAGGCGCGCAGCTGAACGGTCAAACGGTCAATATTGGGCAATCGGTCGAGCAAAAACTCAAAANNAATCANGATTTGGGNTGGGANTTTGTNAATAAACAGCANGCTGATNNNGGNGTNANNNGCGGNCATTTCTATGCGGTNGTGACTGTTCCGNCGGATTTTTCGGCAAAAGCGGCGTCGATTACT
>NZ_PQNZ01000008.1:12495-21021 GCF_004138385.1 Candidatus Nanosynsacchari sp. TM7_ANC_38.39_G1_1
AACCGCAGCANGCGGTGATTCGCTACACGACTACGCCAGCCAAGAACTATATNGGTTCGCTGGTCAGTAATCAAGCGGCTGAAAAAGTCAAAACGTCGGTGGCNGAGCAAATNACTCAGGCGTACGCTAANGGNNTGNTNGANAATGTANNTAANCTNGGCNGCGGNTTGGAAACGNCGGCTNGNGGTGNGGCNCAGCTACTTTGCATGNTGGTTTGACGNNNNTGCAAGNNGGNNCGCAAACTTACNCTGGNGGCGTNCGGCAATTGGCGGTAAATCAGCGGGCGATGGCTAATGGTTTAGCGNGGCTCGGCGATGGATCGCGCCAATTNCAGGCAGGCTTGNGNCAATTGTCGAACGGTTTGCCAAGCGAATCGCAAGTTGCGCAGTTAACAAACGGNATGAANCAGNTGCAGGCAGNCCTTAATCAATTAAATNCNAGCGTNNATAATCCATCGCCNANGCTNGTNANTCAGCAGANNAANGTGCAGAGNGANGCGCNNNTTTTGGCGCAAACTATGCAANCGNCNNCNGCGGANTTNNCGGNAGCAGGCGGGACGCTGCANNCANTNGGANNTNATGCGGNANNTTCTGGCGGTTCGACAACCATAACTTTGCCGCAAATTAGCCAGCTTTCCCNGGCACTTANTAAAACGCAAACGATNAGNNTTCAAGCGGCCGCGCTNCTTAAAGATTTGCAGATACTCACTCAAAGTCTGTCAACTCAACAAGCACAATTACAAACCGGCGTCTCTACGCTGAACAACGGCGTTAACCAGCTGGCGCCAAATGCAATCACTGCTCTTAATGGTTATAACAGCGTAAGAGCAGCGAATAATCAGTTGCTGGCTGGTTCGTCATCGCTAACAAACGGTCTGGCACAGGCGCAAACTGGCAGCCAACAGCTAGCGAATGGCGCGCGGCTGTTGGATAGCCGCTCTGGTGTACTGACGAATGGTGCGTCGCAGCTGGCGGGCGGCGCGGATACTCTGGCTACGAAACTAACAGACGCTTCCCAGCAACTCAAAATACAACCAACTGGCGCAGCCACCCAGCAGCAGATGGCGAATCCGGTGAAGTCGGAAACGACCAAGCGGGGCGACGTGCCGAATTACGGCTACGCGCTGGCGCCGTACGTGTTGTCGCTGAGCTTGTTTGTCGGGGCGATTGCTCTGAATATTATTTATCCAATCCGCAAAACTTTTGCCGAGCAAGAGAACGCCTTTCGCTGGTGGCTGGCCAAAGCTTCGGTTACTGGCGTGGCGGCTTTTGTTCAGGCAACAATTTTGATGCTGATCATGGTTTATTGCCTGGGTCTAGTGCCAGATCATCCAGTGAACTTCATCGGGGCGATTTATTTGACGTCGTTTGTCTATATGTCGATCGTGTCGCTGTTGGTGATTGTGCTGGACAATCCAGGACGCTTCCTGGCGATGGTGCTATTAGTGCTGCAGCTGGGTTCGAGCGAGGGAACATTCCCGATTCAAACAGCCAATGGCTTTTTCCAGGCAGTCAATCCGCTGGTGCCGATGACTTATTCTATTCGGGCGCTGCGCCAGGCTATTTCGGGAGGCTTAGGCAGTTCGTTCTATAGCGATAGCATGTGGGTGCTAGCTGGATTCTTGCTGGCGGCTAACTTGTTGACAATCGGTTTCTTTATCTACCGCGGCAAGCGCAAATTCGCTCATACTTCGGTGGATGGCGACGATTAATTCTCTTTGAGATTTTTAAGAAATGCCAGCGTCGCTGAAAAAAACGGCGCTGGCATTTTGGTTGATACGCGGTCATTTTTGACAAAATACGGGCAGTTTGCTAAAATAAAGCTACTAACGAGAGGGATTTCTAGCGAATAAAAGCACCTCTCTACCTGGTTTTTAGATTATTGTAATAAAAAAGGAGTATAACAATATGGGTCAGCGGCGACTGGCAACCCCCAAAGGTGACGATACTGGTAAACGCCCTTTGCAGGTTAAACAAAAATCAACCAATACTGTACTGAATGCGACAACTACGCGCAAAGGCGAAGTCTTTCGGGCGCAGCGGCGGATGTCGGAAGGCGTGAATGCGCAGGCTAGCCAGCATCTGATTAATGTGCCGGTCAACAAATCGGTATACAACGGCTATGGCGGCAGGCAATTCAGTCTAAAAGATCAGCCGAAACGTCCGCGGGCGCCGCGGCCAACGCTAAAGGTGATTCCGATTGGCGGTGTCGGCGAGATGGGTATCGGCAAGAACATGACGGCGATTGAATACGACAACGATATCATCGTCATTGATATGGGATTCTTGTTCCCGGGCAGCGATTATCCGGGTATAAATTATATAATTCCTGATACTCAGTGGCTGGAAGAAAATAAGCATCGGATTCGAGCGCACGTCTTTACGCACGGCCATCTCGACCACATTGGCGCATTCCGGCATATCATCCCGAAATTGCCAGCACCAGTTTATGGCACGAAGTTCACGCTTGGCATGCTACAGCGGACGATGGAAGAGACAGACGGCGCTTTCACGCCAGAATACCACGAATTAAATCCAGAAAATCATGATACTGTACAACTTTGTGATTCATTTAGCGTTGAGCTGGTACGCGTTAATCACTCGATTCCAGATGCAGCTGCCGTAGTGGTGCGGACGCCAGTTGGTAATATCCTCTCGAGCGGCGACTGGCGTATTGAAGAAAATCCGGTCGATGGCAAGAAATTCGATTTTAATCGGATTAGCGAAATCGCCGAGAAAGAAGGCTTCTTGCTGTTTATGAACGAGTCGACTAACTGTGAAAGCGACGGTACGCATACGCACGGTGAATTCGATATTCAGCACAGTATGGGCGAGGTGATGGATAAGTGGTCGAAGAGCCGGATTATTGTCAGTAGCTTTTCTAGCCAATTGCATCGAATTCAGCTACTTCTCGAGGAAGCGAAAAAGCATGATCGCAAAGTAGCGTTTGCTGGCTTTAGTATGATTCAGAACCTAGAGGTGGCGTTGCGTTCGGGTGTGATTAAAGTGCCGAAAGATACCGTCGTTAAGATGGAAGATTTGATTAAATTGCCTGATAACAAGATAACAATCGTCTGTACTGGCAGCCAAGGCGAGTTCAATGCGGTGCTCAATCGGATGGCGACGGGGGCGCACAAATACGTTAAAATTAAAGGTTCGGATGTGGTAGTGCTGAGCTCGAATCCAATTCCTGGCAATGAAAAATACGTAGTGCGGACAGTTGATGGCCTGATGCGCGAGGGTGGCGAGATTATTCAAAATGGCAAAACACACCTAACTGGTATCGGGCCGCTGCACCTATCGGGTCACGGCTATTACGATGACCACGTGCGGGTGATTAATGCGGTCAAACCGAAGTACTATCTGCCTAATCACGGCGAGTTTCATATGCTAGTGCATAATGCACGCTTGGCCGAGAAAGAATGCGGTATTCCGCGGCAAAATATATTTGTTTGTGATCCAGGCGATATCATTGAGTTTACTAGCGATGGCGCGCATAAAATTGGCCGCATTGTTCACTCTGGCGGTACGATGTATGATGATGCTGGCGCGGTAGTCAGCGAAGTGGTGCTCAAAGACCGTATCCACATGAGTCAAGAAGGTATATTTATAGTCATATTGACGGTTCAGCGCGGTACGGGGCGGCTCTTGACTAGTCCAGACATTATCAGCCGCGGGTTTATTTATATGCGCGATAATGAAGAGTTAATGGGAATGATCCGCCAATATCTCAAGCAGAAAGCGGCGCGTAGTTTCTCTGGTAAGTATGACATAGAGGTGGTCAAAAAAGAAATCAAAGACGAAGTAACGCATATTTTGTATGATCAGACGCGACGAACGCCGATTGTCATTCCAGTAGTTAATGAAGTTGGCGGCGCAGCGAAAGCACACGGCCGCGCCCCGCAAACTAAATCTGCTGGCCAGCCGTTGATGCCGCAGCCGTCAGGCAAGCGTTTCCCGCGCAAACAGACCCCTGATACCGAGACAGTAGTGCCGCGCGACCGCTCAGACAGCCGCTCGTACTAACAGATATGTACATGAGGTTTTCTAGATAAAATTAGATATTGTAACATAAAATTGATACATTAACTATTTTTAGTTACGATCAAGACATGAAGAATATTGAATCTACCCCCCATCTTTATCAACGCCATTAGCAAGTATTAGTGTTTGTCCAGAACTCGCTGCAATTGAACCGTGGTCTACGCCAAATCCAAAAGTTAGAGTTTATTTTGAAAAATCTCGTCCGGACGCCTGGCCTATACTTCCGCCAAGAGATCAGCTCAATCCGCAAGCGCGGGAGGCGCTGGCTGTCTTTGATAAGGCAGACGAATTGCGGGCAGAACCTGGATATGAAGAAGTGTTGGAGCTGGCAGGCTTACGGGTAGAAGTAGACATTAAAGATAGTAAAAAGCAGGCAGCGGAAAAACTAATAGACAAAGGGATTAGACTAGGAAAAATACCTCCAGAAGATAGGGAAAGTAAACTAGCAAGATATACAGAAAGATCCGGATGGGTAAAATATGGGATAGAAAGACAAGTACTTAGTGGTGAGTTGCCTGGGGATAGCTTTCTGTGTAAACCTCTTCAACTAGGAAGTTCGGCTTTAGAAAGGCTGGCCATATTGGAAGCTCTTGGTTTTAATGAAGGAAACATCAAAGGTTCTATTGTATTTGGAAGTAAGCATAGATATGACAGAAAAGTTCAAGAAAGTGATAGGTTCTTTAGGTCAACAGAGGAAGAACAGAGAGAGCAGTTAAAACGTCTGCTTGATGACGCTAAGACAAATCAAGCGAACGAAGAAAAACGTAAAAAAGAGGCTGCTAGGGTAGCTGGTATTGAGAGAATGTCTGGAGGTGATGTAGAAAGGGTTGTTGAGTGGTTTGAATCTTGTGCGGAATCATTGCGGCAAGATGGCTATGTATTGAGTTCAATGGTAAACCTTGAGTCTAGCAGAGAGAAAGCTGAGCTTGTCAAAGGAAGTATCGCAGAACTGCGCCAATATTTTCCAGATTTGCGCTATCCAAGCGGCTTGAGTGTACTTGATTATTTATCAGAGACTTATGGTGCGGATTCGACAGCAGCAGTATTGGTTGGCGCGCAGGTCGTAGGAACAGGTAAAGTTTATACTCTTGGTCTAGACTGGGCGACTGTTTATAGAAAGTTAGATTCCTCAGACAGCCGCTCGTACTAACAGATAGCGCTATTGCTTTTTGTAGTAATTTATGCTACAATAGTAGTATACCCTTTTAGATATAAACAGAGTACAATAGGTAACGGTTATGGCAAAGAAAAAGACGACGCGAACTCGAAAATCGACTAAAACAACTCGTACAGCACGCGCTAGCAAAGCAGCGAAAGCACCAGCACCGCAGCATGAAGTACCCTCTGGGTTTTGGCCGCAAGTTGCGGCGGTGCTATTGATGGCGCTATCGGTACTGCTGGTGGTATCGTGGTTCGGTGCGGGCGGTCCATTGCTTAATCAAATGCTAGAAGTGTCTAAGCGAACGATTGGCTGGGCGGTTTATATAGTGCCAGTTGTCGGTTTGTATGTAGCTGTTAGAATATTTGGCGCCGAAAACAACCGATTGCCAGCAGTCATGAAATTTGCCTCAATTTTGATAGTTATTTGGTTCAGCGGCTTATTCGGGCTGTTTCGCGAAAAGGGTGCGCCGTCGACTGGCGGTGTTGTTGGTGATGGATTGAACTCGGTTGTCTTGTCGCTGGTTAATGTACCAGTTGGTGTCTTTGTTTATATTTTGCTGATTGCGATTACGCTATTGTTTGTGTTGCAAATGCGGTTTAGTGATATCGCAGGAATGTTCAAGACAGCAGTATCTAGCAACGAAAAGGCAGAGAACGAAGCTAATGTCCAGGTTATGCGCAAAGCTGCCGAGGATGATCACGGCAAGATGGACGATTTCAAGCTTAATGAAGGCGTACCGACAGTATCACAAGATGATAGCAAGCAAAGTGCGAAGCTTAAAATCAAACCGCAAGCTAAAAAAGCCGAAGCCGATCGCGACGACAAAATGGCGATGCTGGCGGTTAGCGACCCGAACTGGCAATTTCCTGGTCTTGATTTGCTTGAAAAGAAAGAAGCGCCAGCTGATGCGGGCGATATCAAGCAGAATGCGCGCATTATCCAGGATACTTTACGCGAATTTAATATCAACGTCGATATGGAAGGCGCTAATATCGGCCCGAAAGTGACTCAGTATACGCTGCGGCCGCCGGCTGGTATTAAATTGAGCAAGATTACGGCGCTAGAAACCAATATTGCGCTGAATTTGGCAGCGTCGAGCTTGCGCATGGAAGCACCGATTCCAGGTAAAAAAGCTGTCGGTATCGAAGTGCCGAACAAGAAAGCGGCCGACGTGCGTATCCGTTCAATCCTCGAGAGCGCTGAATGGCGCCGCCGCAAGGAACCGCTAAGTTTCGCAATCGGCAAGGATATCTCGGGGCTGCCGTTTGTCGGGGAGCTTAACAAAATGCCGCACTTGCTGGTCGCCGGACAGACAGGCTCTGGTAAATCGGTGATGATTAATACGCTACTGTGCAGTTTGCTGTATCGTAACGCACCGAGCGATATGAAGTTGATTTTGGTTGATCCGAAGCAGGTCGAGATGGCACCGTATCAAGATATACCGCACTTATTAACGCCGGTGATTGTCGAGCCAGAAAAGACAATGAGCGCACTGAAGTGGGCGGTTAACGAAATGGAACGTCGCTATAGCTTGCTGGCCGAGGAACGAGTACGCGATATCAAAACATATAATGAGCGCGCGAAAGCAAAAGGCAAGAAAATCGGCGTTGCCGATGAAAAGGGTAATGTACAGCAAGTTGATGAAGGTACAATGCCGTATATTGTGATTGTGATTGACGAGATGGCTGATCTGATGATGGTAGCTAAGCGCGATGTCGAGGGTCTGATTGTTCGCTTGGCGCAGAAGGCGCGGGCGGTTGGTATTCATCTGGTGCTGGCGACGCAGCGTCCGAGCGTTGACGTGATTACTGGTCTCATCAAGGCCAATGTGCCGGCGCGGATCGCCTTTACGGTAGCTAGCCAGACAGATAGCCAGACAATTCTCGACCAGGCTGGCGCCGAGAAATTGCTGGGCCAAGGTGATATGCTGATTAAAACTGCTAGTATGCCGAAGCCGAAGCGTATTCAGGGCGCTTGGGTGATGGACAGCGAGGTGAACAAAATTACTGATCAGCTGCGGATGCAGGCGCCGCCTCAGTACAATGATGAAATCGTTAGCCAGCCAGTGCAGCTAAACGGTAAGGGCGGCGTAGTGATGGACTTCGGTGGTAATAGTGGCGACGATATGTTCAAAGATGCAGTGCAAGTGGTAGTGCAGATGCGCAAAGCCTCGACGTCGTTATTGCAGCGGAAGCTACGAATCGGCTACTCGCGAGCAGCACGGATCATTGAAGAAATGGAAGAGCAAGGAATTATTGGTCCAGCTGATGGTTCGCGGCCGCGCGAAGTATTGATATCTAGCGTGGACGAGATTAGAGCTGGCGGTGATTTCTAGGATTACTAAACACCGACATATTCGCCGAGGACAGTCACCTCGTGATTGCTGCGCTCAATGTCGCGGATAGCTTGATAAAGCGGTTGTCCAGCGCAGTCGACGACAATAAAAAACTTATATTTCCAAGGCTGACCGACGATTGGCTGCGATTGTAATTTGGCGAGATTGATATGGCGTTTGGCGAATATTTGTAATACCTCGACGAGGGCGCCAGGCTGATGGTCGGTGGTGATGACCAGAGAAGCACGATTAGCATCAGCAGGCGCATTAGACGGTTCAATTACCAAAAAGCGGGTGATATTATCGGGATTGTCGTGGATGGAATGCTGTAGTATTGGCAAATTATATAATTCAGCAGCAGTTTGGCTGGCGATAGCGGCGCAGTGCCGGGAGCCGTTTTGCTTGATAAATTCGACGGCGCCAGCGGTATCAAAAAATTCAATTGGTGTTGCCTGCGGTAGGTGTTCCTGTAAGAAATAGCGGCATTGAGAAAGAGCTACCGGGTGAGAATAAACCTCAGTAATATCACTGATTTTGGCGTTTGGCAGACCAATTAGCATTTGCTCGACAGGCAGCTTGATTTCGCCGACGATTGGCGCACTACATTCCTCGATGTAACGGTAAACTTCGTTAATGCTTCCAAATAGGGTGTTTTCGACCGCTGTAACGATCGCGTCGGCGTCGCCGCTGTCGTAGGCGGCGAAGACTTCGCTAAAGGTTGTGCAGGGAACGAGTTTGGCGCTAGCGCCGTACCATTGGCGGGCGGCCTGGTCGTGAAAAGAGCCAGCTTGGCCCTGGATTGCGACATGCATTCTAGCATCATAGCACAATTGCGATTTTGACTGCAAAATTAGGTGGTAAAAGTATTATAATCTTCTGGTAAAGCATCCAATGATTGCAATGACTAAATAGTTGCGGAGATATACTTGACAAATTAGCAAATATGGAGCATGACTGTAAATAGAGATGGTGTTGGTGTCAGCGAG
>NZ_PQNZ01000009.1:0-20570 GCF_004138385.1 Candidatus Nanosynsacchari sp. TM7_ANC_38.39_G1_1
ATATGAATGGGGCAGTATGGGGTATTGGCTCAGTAGTCGGATCTATTAATCAGCTGAATAGCTTTTGAGATTTTGATCTATCGGATCTTCAGTTCTTCCGCCCTCCAAAATCCTTCCAATCCACTTCGCTCCTGGAAGGTTATAGCTCAATCTCCTTCTAGTGTCAGTGAAGTGAAAGTCGTAAATTATCGCGGGTATAAACGAAAGGAAGTTGTTACTCGCTCTATCCCCTTTTCTTGTACTGCTTTTCAAAACCCCGAAACAGGTGAGATAGTGTTTGCCTTTCGTGGTACTAATAATATAAAAGATTGGGGCACGGACATACAAATAGCGTCTTTCGTTCCACAGGTATTTATTCGCCAATTTCAACAAGCGAAAGACTTTGTGTTTAACACTTTAAATGAACACGGTCCAGTATGTTACGAGACTCAAGATGCCATGTTTAAAGCCCTTAATCAAAACAGCAATGTCAGTTTTACTGGACACTCGCTAGGTGGCGGGTTGGCTCAGTATATGACATACGTAACTTCTGATATGGAAAGTGGTGATATAGGGGTAAAGTCAGTAACCTTTAATGGCGTTGGTATAGGTCAGAACACTTGGGATATTGAAATATGGGATAATGGATATAAGTATAATTCAACGAATCATATTAATTCTGGAGATCTTACTGGTAATTACGGCATGAGACTGGGCAGGCAAGTTTATCACGTCGATGCATTGAGTGGAGTGCGAGCTCAATCGGTGAACCTCAAGGCGTTAACAACTATGCTTATGTATAAGGTCTATAGCCTTACGGGCAAGAATCGCAATGTTGATTATCTTGCTAAAATAAAGAACATTCAAAAGGGTCTAAAAGACGGAGATGAATATAGGAGTACTATGCTGGCATACGCAGGATTCTTTGGCGGCGGGGGTGGTTCGGGTATTGCAAGGTATCATATGCTTGACACTCTAATAGACAGGACAACAGGTAATATAACAGATACCATAGAGGAGAATGCAGCCGGCTTGGCTAAGCTCGACCAGGACAAGATCGAGAAGCTTATTGGAGCTATCAAAGTTATTGAAGTAGCTAAAAGAGAAGGTAATTATAAGGAGTCATTACTGACCAATAAATTACCTTTCTATAAATGGAAAGAACATAGATCAGGTAGATATGAAGGTATGCCTGGTAATCCTCCAGCAAAAGAGTATGGCAAAGCTAAATACAGCTATACAGACGCTCAAATTGGCTATGCAAACTACGTACTGAAAGAGTTTGAAAGGATGTTATCGAGTGGAGAATATAAAGATATTGAGGTTATTTTTCAGAAAGCTCAAGCCGAGCAAAACCGCCGCATTGATCCGCTGGTGTTTGATCTGGGCGGCGACGGAATAACGACAGTTTCACTTGAAGAATCAAACGCTTTCTTTGATTTGGATAACAACGGTTTCGCTGAAAAAACCTCGTGGGTTGGTGTTAAAGAAGGTTTGTTGGCGTATGATAAAAATGGCGACGGGGTAATTAATGGCGGTAACGAACTGTTTGGCGACCGCACTTTAATGAAAGATGGTAAGACATTGGCGTCAAGCGGTTTTGCTGCCTTGACAGAGTATGACGATAATAAAGATGGTAAGATTGACAGTAATGACGTAATATATGCGCTGTTACGAATTTGGCAAGATGCTGATGGCGACGGTATTGCTTCTGCTGGCGAGTTAAGGCGATTGGTTGATCTGGGGATTGTGTCTATTGGGTTGTCGTATAGCAACACTGGCGTGACCGACAGCGCTAATAACATCCAAGTGCGGACAGGAACGTTTACCTTGGCAGATGGCAGTTCTCGGACAGTTGGAGAATACCTACTAAATCGTAATCCAGTGCATTCGGTAGATTCGTCGCCGATAGAGATTTCTGATGGCGTTGCGCTATTGCCAAACGTACAGGGAGCAGGAAATGTTGGCTCACTGCATAAAGCGATAATGCAGGATAAATCCGGTTCTTTGCGTAGCTTGGTTGAGCAATTTATTACAGAAAAGGATGTCGCAAAACGTGAGGCGTTGACTGAGGATATTTTGACGCACTGGGCAGGGGCGGATTCTGTTGATCCAAAGAGTCGCGGCGATGTGTTTGATGCCCGAAAATTGGCTGTATTGGAAAAGTTTTTCGGTGCAGAGTTTCAAGGGATACCAAACGCCAACTCGGCACCCTTGCTAAAATCTTCGTATACTAAGTTGTTTGAGGTTGTGTATGTGTCATTGATTTCTCAGGCGCAGTTGAAAGATATAGTGAATAGCGTGGCTGATGGCAATGATGAGATTTCATTTGAGAAAGCTAAACAAGTTATAGATGCCGCTATTGCTCAAGATCCTGTTGCTGGCTCTGGCTTATTGGGCGAATTTGCGCGGGCGATGAAATATTATGGATTAAAGAGTAGTAAAGAGTTTGCTGTTTTGCGAGGTTATTATGCTGGTAAATCTGCGGAGTATGGTCGTATTATTGATTTTGCTGGCGAACAAGTTTTACGCGGTACGGCCAATGGAGAATCGCTCAGTGTGGGTGATTTGTATACTTTGATAGACGGCGACGCCGGCAACGACACCCTATGGGGCAACGCTGGCAACGACACCCTCTACGGTGGCACCGGCAACGACACTCTTGAAGGCAACGCTGGCAACGACACCCTGGTTGGTGGCACCGGCAACGACCGCCTTGAAGGTGGCGAAGGTAACGACGCCTACGTCTTCAGCAAGGGGGATGGCTTGGACACGGTTGTGGATACGAGCGGCATAGACACTATTCAGTTCGGCGAAGGAATCTCGCCAGATGACATAGTCGCCAAAGTAGTGCAAGATAGCAGCTATGTAAACCTTGAGCTATCCATAAAAGGCACAGATGACAAGATAACCGTACGTCAACACTTTGGCTACAACTACTACAACAGCTACCAAGAAACTCCTGACTACCAAATAGAAAAAGTCGTCTTTGCCGACGGCACCATCTGGGATCTCGAAACCATCCACGACAAAGCCCACAACATGTCTGGCACTGACAAAGAAGATAACATGTGCGCCCTGGATAAATCTGCTACCACATTACACGGCTTAGCTGGAAACGATAGTCTCGTCGGCGGTATTGCCAACGACCTGCTCTATGGCGACGCCGGCAACGACCGCCTATGGGGCAACGCTGGCAACGACACCCTCATTGGCGGTGAGGGCAAAGACTATCTCATAGGCGGCGAAGGCGACGACGTCTACATCTTCAACAAGGGAGATGGGGAAGACAGGATATTCGACGCGAACGGTCTAGCTGATGAGATTCGTCTAGGTCATGAATCTGTTGATGTGGTATTCGAAAGAGTCAACAGCAGTCTGCGCGTTCGCATGCCTGGATCACTTGATGCGATTACGATTGACTCTTGGTATAACGGAGACGCGTACAAGATTGAGACCTTCAAGTCTACCGACGGAAACGTAATCACTCACACGCAAATCGAAAGCCTCATTCAGGCAATGGCGTCGTTCCAGAACGATACTGGCATGACATGGGAGCAGGCGCTGTCCGAACAGCCGTCTCAAGTTCGCTCAATCGTTCAAGAGTATTGGACTGTGCCAACAGTGTAATGTACGTGTTGGTATTTTGCTTGGCGCAGCGTTGATCAAAATGTGTCGAAAAATCGTTTTATCATCAAACGAAGTAGTTTGTATATTTCGTTGATTTCGCTATTTTTGCGTATGATTTTTGGGTGGGAGTCCGCGTCCTTTCCTCTGAGATTGTCTTGAGTAACTGTGTTTGTCAATAAGTTCAATAAAAATTCTACGTCGTAGCCTTCGCTATGAACTACTTGGCAGCGCGCCGAATTGATGGATTTCAGAAGAGATTTATAATCGCTCATGTCGATGTCTAATTTATCCAGCGCGATTTTTAGAGATTTCATAAAAGTTGGTCTGGTCATCAACGCATATATTTCTGCCTCGGAGCGTAGGTAAAAGTCACGTACGTCGCTAGTTATCTCCGTTTCGATTGCTTTAATTGCGGCGATGACTTTTTGAATAGACTCGCAATTGGCTTGTTTGTTGTGTTTGTTGATTCGCTTAAATTCTCGTTCAGCAACCGCTTCGGCGAAACTTTGCAAAGCAAAAATTAGGCTAGTTACATCCATGAAAAATACTTCTGAACTTTCGCTAAATCTATAATCTGTGATTCGCGCAAAAGCTAGACCAAGTTTGCTAGTGGCGCCCAAGCGTTTGTTGCGTTTTGGGTTTAAAAAATAATAAGTCATTTTCGCCAGGTTTTTTGAATGCAGCTCGCGGTTGATTTGTAAAATTGCTCGGTATTCCGAAGCGCCAGAATCCATGGCGTACAGGTGGTTTTTAGCTAGATACAGGGAAATATCGTCACCGAGTTTTATGGAATCTATCTGACAATCTATTTGGTCAAAGTAACAAATCCAGTAGAGCTTAAAGGCTAGTAAAATTTTACCCAAATCTACAAATGCCAGCGGTTTGTCGCTGCACTCGAATTGATATTTTAATAATGTAGCGAGCCGTGCGTCATTTTTATCACGCACCCGTTCGCTGTGTCGACGGATTGAATAGCCGGCGAAATTATTCACGTCGATACTTTTGTAGGTTGCGGATTCTAATTTTTTTGACAGTGCAGACTTGGTCAGGCGCTCATATGTGCCAGTTGTGTTGACAATTGAATGGATGCTGTCTGGAATATGTTGAGCATGAATAGTTATGCTAGCTGACGGCGCAGCGGCGCGAAGTATAAAAGTGATGCCGCGGCTAATTGACCAATGCAAATAAGCGCGAATATCGTATGAAACGCCGCGCGCCTCGCCGCCAAGCAAAGTTTGCTTGTAGGACGCGAAAGGAGCTATATAGCCGTCTGGTGTTTTTATAACAACAAGTATGCTTTTGAAGTTGCCCGGCTCGACGACCGACATGCTAGCCTTTAGTTTCAGTTTAGAAATATCTAAATGACCGTGCCCTTGGGCTACTATTTTTCCTGTGGAGCTGTCTAGATAAAATACTTCGCCGATGTACGAGTTTTTGGTTAATTTTTCGCGCACTATCTCTTCCTATGTTAATCGCATGACTTATTTACAATTATACAAAAACTTTTCTAGAGCTATCGTTTTACCCACGCTTAAGCTTTGAATTATCGACCGCGCCTGTTATAGTTGTAGGCAATTAGAGGGCACTCAAGTGAAGCATGGTAAATCGTTCAATGACAAACGCGGCGCAAAAAACTCGGATGGTCGAGCGGGTATTAAGGTTGGCGCGTCGCAGGAAAAGCAGTCTATGGCAACCGACCCTGGACTGTTTTGCTTCATTAACATCGCTCACTTCCACGGCATTCCCGCCGATCCGGAGCAGATTGTGCATGCTCTCGCGATTGACTCGCATGAGGGCATGAGCGAAGGCGACATGCTGCGCGCCGCCAAATCTCTCAAGCTCAAAGCCCGCGCTGCGACCGTAAAATACAGCAAATTAGCCAAGCTGCCGCTGCCGGCAGTCGTCGGGCTCGAGAAAGAAAAGTACGCCATCCTAGCGCAAATTGTTGAGGGCAAAATGCTGATGTTGATGCCGGGTGGCACGCCGCCCAAAGTAATTTCCGCCGAAGAATTTCAGAAAAATTGGACGGGCAAAGTGCTGCTTTTTGTGCCGCGATTTTGGCAAGAAACCGATCGCAAATTCAACCTCAAATGGTTTATTCCAACAATTCTAAGATACAAAAAGCCGCTGCTGCAGGTGTTACTGGCGGCATTGATCGTGCAAATTATTGGCATTTTTACGCCGATTCTCATGCAGGTTGTTATCGACAAAGCCTTGAGCCATCACAGTGTTTCGACGCTGGATGTAATCGTCGGCGGGCTGGTGATTATCGCGATTTTTGAGACGCTGCTCGGTATCGCGCGCAACTATATTTTCACCCACACCACCAGCCGTATTGATGTGATTTTGAGCTCGCGGCTGTTTCGGCATTTGTTTGCGCTGCCGCTACGCTATTTTGAAACTCGGCGCGTCGGCGACACTACGGCGCGCGTTTTGGAGCTGGAGAAAATTCGCAGCTTCTTAACCGGCACGCCGATGACGACGGTTATCGACATCAGTTTTATGTTCGTTTACATCGCGGTGATGTGGTTTTATAGCCCGAATTTGACGTGGTTGGTCCTAGCGAGTTTGCCAGTTTTTGCGCTGCTTTCAGCGATTATTACGCCGATGTTGCGCAGCCGTTTGGACGAAAAATTTAACACCGGCGCCGACGCGCAGTCGTATTTGGTGGAGTCTATCAGCGGCGCGCAAACCATCAAATCTTTTGCACTCGAGCCGCAGCTGCAGAAAAATTGGGAAGGGCGCCTTAGTAATTATGTGCGGGCAAATTACAAAACGCAGCTGCTGTCTGGCAATGCTGGCGCGTTCGGGCAATTGATTCAGAAAGTTTTTGACATTGCGATTTTGTGGGCGGGCGCACATATGGTGATGGCGGGCAGTTTGACGATCGGCGGGCTGATTGCCTTTCGCATGTTGAGCGGTCGAGTCAGCGGGCCGGTGTTGCGCCTGGTGCAATCGTGGCAAGATTTTCAGCAAACTGGGATTTCGATGAAGCGGCTGGGCGATATTTTCAACACCAAACCAGAGCCGACGCTTGACCCGAGCAAGTCGCGGCTGCCGGCGATAAAAGGCGACGTGCGATTTGAAAATGTTCGTTTTCGCTACAGTCCAGACAGCCCCGAGGTGGTGCGCGATGTGTCGTTTGGCATTCGTCCCGGTTCGGTGATCGGCGTGGTCGGGCGCAGCGGTTCGGGCAAAAGCACCATCTCGAAATTATTGCAAAGATTATATGTGCCAGAATCCGGCAAGATTTTGATCGACGGCGTCGATATCGCCACCACCGACCCGGCTTGGCTGCGCCGGCAAATTGGCGTTGTCTTGCAGGAAAATTTTTTGTTTAACGCCTCTATTCGCGACAACATCGCGGTGCACAAACCGAGCGCTAGCATGGAAGAAGTTGTTCGCGTTGCCAAAATCGCTGGCGCGCACGAATTTATCACTGAACTCACGGAAAGTTACGATACGTCGGTCGGCGAAAAAGGCGAGGGTTTAAGCGGCGGGCAAAAACAGCGCATCGCCATCGCTCGCGCCCTATTGCACGATCCGAAAATTTTGATTTTTGATGAAGCGACGTCGGCGCTTGATTATGAATCGGAAAATATTATCCAGCAAAACATGAAGCAAATCGTCGCTGGGCGTACGGTGATTATCATCGCGCATCGTTTGTCGACGCTCAAATCGGTCGACAAAATTATGGCGATTGACCGCGGGCAATTAGTCGAATACGGCGCGCCGAGCACGTTGCTAAAACGCGGCGGTTTGTACGCGCATTTGTATCGTCAACAGTTTGGAGTCGAGGCATGAAATTTTCAAAAAATGTAAATGATTTACAATATGAATTTTTGCCAGCCNCCGAAGAAATTATCGAAAAACCAGCTGCGCCGCTCGGGCAAATTGTGATTTATTTAGTCACCTTGCTGATTGCGGTGGCGTTGGCTTGGTCGTATTTTGGCAAGCTCGACATCGTGGCGGTCGCCAGCGGCAAAGTCTCGACCGAAGGCAGTACCAAGATTATCCAGCCGGCCGTTTCGGGCGTGGTGACGGAAATCAAAGTGCGCGAAGGGCAAGCCGTGAAGAAGGGCGACGTTTTGGTTCAGCTCGATAAAACCGTGGCGGAAAAAGACTTAGCTGCCACCACCCAAAGCCTAAATACAGCCCGCGTCGAGCGCGATATTTTGCGGCGTTTAGCTAGCGGCGGCAGCACTGATGACGTCATCAATTCGGCTGAACTTTCTATTGATACCAAGGCGATTTTGCGTGAATTTGCCAGCTCGCAGGCGGCGCTAAAAAACGCGCGTCAGCAGACTTTGAGCGGCAATATCAACAACTACCAGCAGCAACTGAATTTTAATCAGCAAACCAAAAATCGGCTAGAAACGAATTTGCAGGAATTGAAAAATCGAAAAGCCGAAATCGAAAAACAACTGCCAGAAGCCAGCCCAGTTGATAGGTTGCGGCTGCAGAATGAGCTTAGCACATTGGAGCAACGTATCGCCAGCAGCGACAGCGCGGTGATTAGCCAAAATCAGCAGCTGCTGCAATCGCAATCGGCGCTCAATCAAGCCGAAAACCAGTCGCGCAGCCAAATCGCCGAAACCAACAGTACGATGAGCAGTCAAATTATCGCTACCGAAAAGCGCATCACCGAACTCGAAAACAGCCTGGTCAAAGCCAAGCAAAATTTAGCGCACACTACCATCACGGCGCCGGTTGACGGGACAGTTCTGCTGCTGGCGACCAAAACCGTTGGCGGCGTGGTGAATGCCGGGCAGCAGCTGGCGCAGGTCGTGCCCGAAAAAGTGCCACTCTACGTCGATGCGACGTTAGAAAACCAAGATGTCGGCTTCGTCAAGCAAGGTCAGCGTGTCGTTGTCAAAATTGCTACATATCCGTTTCAGCGCTACGGCTATTTAGTGGGTGAAGTCGAAACCATCAGCCCAGACGCCATTGAGGACGAAAAGAAAGGTTTGGTCTACAAAGCCAAAATCAAATTAGACAGCAGTCAAAGCTCCAAACAAGCCGACCTCAAATTACTACCCGGCATGAGCGTCTCAGCCGAAATCACCACTGGCAAACGGCGAATTATTGAATTTTTCCTTGACCCACTCATTACACATACCGAAGATAGTTTGAAGGTTCGCTAGAGTGCGACTTTGTCGAAATAGCGGATTGTTATTAACCGCAGCAATTCATATAGCCGAGTAGCTTCATTATCCTCTTTCATGACGGGCCGTTGATTGCCTTTCTCGTTAGCACTTAACTACATAAGATTAGATAGGTGCTCCCATATTTAAATATTCTTCCCAGCATTTCAATGAATCCCTACTAAACTCCGGCAGAAGCCGTTCGCTTTCGGCGAGGTTTTTGATAAATTCGTAATATTTTCGCTCTTTTTCGCGAAGGTCGCCGGTGAAGAATAGTGCTAAAATCTCATCGTTATTTTGCGAGTCTAATGTTTTGTAGCTGTTTTTCGGCGAGCCACCAGCTGCGCACGCCGCTCACAAGCGTTAAAGGTTTATTTAAGTATGGTGCTCGACGGCGACGCGGGCGAAATCAGCGCTTCGCAGCGGCAGTTATTGCAAGAAGCCTTTACGAGCAGTGAGCGCATGGTGCATTTGATCAGCGATTTTCTGAACGTGAGCCGGCTACAAACGGGCAAGTTTGTTATTGATCAAGTGCAGACAGATCTAGTATCTCTGGTCGCTGAAGAGGTTGCGAATGTCAGCCAGGTAGCGTCGGCGCACAAGGTGAATGTGAGGTTCCGTAAGCCTGCGCGCTTTCCGCTATTGTATTTAGATGAGAATAAATTGCGCCAGGTGATTATGAATTTGATTGATAACGCGATTTATTATTCACCGAACGCTGATACAGTACGCGTGCGTTTGTCGATTGAGGATGGCGATGTAGTACTGCGAGTCGTCGACCATGGCATGGGCGTGCCAAAAGACGCGCAAAAGCGGCTTTTCACGAAATTTTTCCGCGCTGAAAATGCTCGCCGCCAGCGCCCAGACGGTACAGGTATCAGTCTGTATCTTGCAAAAAAAGTGATACATGGGCACGGCGGCTCGCTTATTTTTGAGTCGGAGCTTGGAAAAGGTAGTACTTTCGGATTTCGGCTGCCGATTCGCCGGCTGGAAAAGCCGCCGAAAAAGACCGTTCCGTAACGTTTTGCTTAGCGGCAGAGCGCTTGCGCTATAAAGTGCCATCTGGTAAAATAGAGCAACGCGCTTTAGTAATTGCGTAGGGTATATACCTACCTCTGTGGCCTTATCGTCTAACGGTTAGGACACCAGGTTTTCATCCTGGCAATCCGGGTTCGATTCCCGGTAAGGTCACCATATAATATAAATTTGCACTTGTCAAGTACGTCCTAGTCTGGGCGTACTATTTTTGTGGAACACATTAGAGTATAATAACTATCTATGAGTAATACATTTAAAAGGACTAAGATACTGGCGACTCTGGGGCCAGCCACAAATTCACCAGAGAAAATCAAACAATTAATTGAAGCTGGCGCAAATGGCTTTCGTTTGAACTTTAGCCATGGATCGTACGAAGAACGGCTTGATCAGATCAAGTGGATTCGTGATGCTAGCGCCGAAGTTGGCCGAACGGTAGCAATCTTGCAAGATTTACAAGGACCAAAAATTCGTCTCGGCGTTCTAAAGAATAACCACTTAGACGTTAAGGCTGGCGACGAGATCGTTCTCGATCATGCAATTCAAGAACACGATGGCAGTACGAATTTGCCGATTCAATACAATTTAGCTAACAAAGTTAAGGTTGGCGAGCCAGTTTACTTGTTTGACGGCAAGATTCGCGGCGAGATGATTGAGCGGGTTAGCGATACAGCAATCAAGATTCGTATTCTGAACGATGGATTCTTGATGAGCCGTAAAGGCTTGAATCTGCCAGACACCGACTTTGGCGGCGATATTTTAACGCCAAAAGATTTGGCTGACGTAGAGTTTGGCGCCGATAAAGATATTGATTTTGTAGCCCTCAGTTTTATTCAGAGCGCAGACGATATCAATAACTTGCGGCAGATTATGCTAAGCCACGGTTCGACAGCGCAGATTATTGCGAAAGTTGAGACCAAAGCAGCTATCGAGATGGAGTCGCTCAAAGAAATAGTCAAAGCTGCTGACGGCGTGATGATTGCGCGCGGCGACTTAGCGGTCGAGACTAGCCCCGAGATTGTACCGATTGTCGAACGCGAAGCAATTCGCTTGTGCCGTAAATACGGTAAACTATCAATAGTGGCAACGCAAATGTTAGCCAGCATGGTCGATAATCCAGAGCCGACTCGCGCCGAAGTTAGCGATGTAGCAACAGCAGTAATCCTCGGTACTGATGTGGTGATGCTCTCTGATGAGACAGCTAACGGTAGTTATCCTGTCGAGGCAGTCAAAATGATGGCCAAGACGGTGCGCTACACGCAGTCGCGCTGGCCGATGAATGACATGCCGATTGAATATGGCGAGAAGAACCGCCGCCGTAATGCGATTGCTAATGCTGCGGTAGTAGTAGCTAACCAAGTAGACGCCGATGTGATTATTGCCGAAACTAAATCTGGCGCGACGGCTGCGCGGATTGCAGCTTGCCGTCCAGAGTTGCCAATCGCTGCAGTAACACCGAATAAGCGTGTGGCTCAACAGTTAGCTTTGTCATACGCTACCCGTTCATATGTGCGTAAAGAGGGCGAGCATGTTGGTACAAAATTAGCCAAAGAATTGCTTGATTGGGGTACTTTCGGGCGCGATGACAAATTGACTGCGGTTGTTGTCAGCGGCCGTCAGTCGGGTGTAGCCGGCGGTACCGACACATTGCGTGTGCGTGTTGTTGAGTAAAATACAACAAAAATTTAAGAGACACCTCGCTTGTGGCGAGGTGTTTTCACGCAAAAAACTAGACGAGCGTTAATAACTGTAGTAAACTAGACGCAAGGGTAAACATAAGCAAGTATAAAACGTGGGCAAGAAACTTATTATTGCAAACTGGAAAATGAACCTCACTGTCAATGAGGCGAGTTTGTATGTTCATAAACTCGACAAGCTGGTTGGCAAGCTCAAAAATACTGAGGTAGTGTTGGCACCGACCATGTTAGCGCTCCAGCCGCTTAATATGCAGGTGCAACATCATCACTTTAACCTGGCAGTGCAGAACTTTTATTGGCGTGACAGCGGTGCTTACACTGGTGAAGTATCAGCGTCGCAGCTGCGCGGTATCGTACAATATGGCATAATTGGCCACAGCGAGCGCCGGCATATCTTTGCTGAGCGCAGTAAAGATATTCGCAGCAAAGTGCAAGCGGCAGTGCGTAATAATATTACGCCTGTATTGTGTATTGGTGAGACAGCCCAAGAACGAGCCAACAAGGAAACGTCTGATGTAATTCGCGATCAGTTGGTGGGAGGACTAGCTAATATCACGAGCGTTGAGGTTGGCCAGATTGTTATAGCTTATGAGCCAGTGTGGTCAATCGGTACTGGTAAATTCGCTTCACCGCGCGACGTTGAACGCGCCGTTAAATATATTCGTCGGCAAATTGAGCATCTTTTCGGTAAGGTCGCTGCCGAGAATGTCCGCGTACTTTACGGCGGTAGCGTTAATCTTGATAACGCTATGTCGTATTTGCAAACAGCTGGTGTAAATGGTTTGCTTATCGGTGAATCAAGTTTGGATGTCTATGCTTTTGCTGGTATTATCAAAAAATGTGAAGATATGCCATCCTTACCAGTAAAGAGAGGTAAATAGCCATGACAGAGTTCGACTTCGACGAGCTAGATCGTTCAATTACCGAGGCTATGTCCAAGAGCGGATTATTAAAAGAGGACGACCAACATGCTGAGACACCAACGCCACCGGCTGTCTCTACGCCTTCAAATCCTTCCTCTAATGCTGCGCCAGTTTCAGTTGAGCCTAATAAATTAGCTCCTGGTCCTGGTCCAGTTGCGAATATGACGGCTTCACCCTCGCCGGCCGCAACGGTTGGCGTCGCTAAGCAGCCAAGTTCATCTGTATCAACAGCTAGTGTACCAGTTTTGACTACAGCTCCAGCACAGCCAGCTGTTGGGGTGTCTACCGCTCAGGTTCAGACTTTGCCAACAAACGGTGCTTCAGCTTCGGCTGGTGTGTCGGTCGCTTCTCAGGCTTCTACTGTTGTTCAAAATTCGGCTCTAAATAGTTCAGTACCGTCGCCAGCTCCCCAGTCGTTGCCGCAAACTATAGCCCCGCCGCAGGTAGCGGCAATTGGCGGAGCTGTGCCAGTCCGATCGGGATTACCAAAAAAAATGAAGACTAAGAGTCGCGGCCGTTTCATGGACATAGTTAGTTCGCAGCCAGGTGTCAACAAACACCCCGCCAGCAAAGTTAAGTATTCTACGATGCCGGCACAGTCGTTAAGTAATGTGTCATCTAATATTTCTGGCGGCTCGTCTCAACAATTAGGGTCAACTGGCCAGCGAAGCGCTCAGCGTCTTGCTGCTGGTTCTACTCAGTTTAGTTCTAACGAAAATGTAGCAGCAAATACAAATAACGTTTCTAGCGAACTGCAATCGTCTGAATCGCGAGTTTTTCACGGTAGCAGCGCATTGTCTCAAGCTTCACAGTCTAATCCTGGTTTTGAAGACAAAAATGATTATGATGAAGCAGACGACAGCAAAAATGAAAAAAGATCGTATTCTATCGGCGGTACACACGGTAGGGATATTACACCGTCTGCCGAGCTTGTTGAGTCGCTACAGAAAGACGCGCAAGATGCTAGCAACGAGATTGGCTTTTCGCAAGCAGAATCGCGAGCTAACGACATTCAATCAATTGAGGACGCTTCAGCCGAAAACGATGAAGATGACGCTAGAACACAAGACGCGCCAGCTCCTAAAAAACATCGGTTTATGCCGATTGGCGGTAAGCCAAAGCCTGTTGAAAAAACTCTTAACCCTCCTGCTGCCGAAGCTCCTGTTGCTAATGTAGAAGATACGAGCGAGCAACCCGAGCAACTAGCTGAACCTCTGACAAATCAGACGGTAGATTCGCCTGTACAGTCCGTTACTACAGAACCAGATCCGCCCCGCGAGCAAACCATCGACGAAATTGAATCAGGCGCTATTTATGATACTTCTGAATATTATACTGAATTCAAGGATGATAAGAAACATAAGCAGTCGCGTCATTCGGGCTTGAAATGGTTTTTGGTGATCATAGTATTCTTGGCTTTGGGTGCGCTGGCGGGCGCCGGCTATTTCTTCTTGACTCGCTATTAACGCGATATAATGAATAGTGATGGATATATTTGATGGTCTTAATGACGCGCAGAAAGCAGCTGTCGCTTATACGGATGGTCCGTTGTTGGTTTTGGCGGGCGCTGGCAGTGGCAAAACCAAGACTTTAACTCACCGGATAGCTTATCTATTGACACACGAAAGAGTCTGGCCGAACGAAATTCTGGCGGTGACATTTACTAATAAAGCAGCTCGCGAGATGCGCGAGCGCTTGTCGGCTTTGATTAGTCAGCCTAATACGCGGCAATTCATGCCGTGGATGGGTACATTTCACGGGATTTGCGTGCGAATTTTGCGGCGCGACGGGCCGGCGATTGGTGTGCCGTCGAATTTTATTATTTATGATGAAGCCGACCGTCAAGGATTGATCAAGCAAGCGATGAAACAGCTGTCAATCGCTCCAGATAAACTCAAACCACGTTCAGTTAGCGCGGCAATTTCTAACGCTAAAAACGATTTACTTATGCCAGATGATTACGCAGCAGCTGCGCAATATCCGAATCAGCAGCATATCGCTAAGATTTATGACATGTACGAGCAACTACGTAGCGAGGCTGGCGCCTTAGATTTCGATGACTTGTTGATCGAGACGGTGCGTTTGCTGCGCGATGCCAGTGAAATTCGCCAAAAGTATCGCCAGTATTTCAAGCATATTCTCATTGACGAGTACCAAGACACTAACGCTGCGCAGTATGCTATCGTTAAATATCTAGTCAACGATGCACGTAATATTTGCGTGGTCGGTGATGATTGGCAGTCGATTTACAGCTGGCGCGGGGCGGATTTCAAGAATATTCTTAATTTTGAACGGGACTTTCCTGGCGCAAAGGTGATCAAGTTAGAGCAAAATTATCGTTCAACAGGTGCTATCCTAGAGGCGGCGCAAAAGGTTATTGCCAAGAATGTCGAACGGACTGACAAAAAACTCTGGACGGCGGCTGGCAATGGTGCGCCAGTGCAAGTTCAGGCGGTACGCGATGAGTCCGAGGAAGCTTATGTGGTAGCGAACCGCATCGCGGCTCAAGTTTCGATCGGTGCTCGTCGCTACGGTGATTTTGCAGTATTGTATCGTACTAATGCGCAGAGCTTTGCTTTTGAACGTGCCTTCATGCAGCAAAGAATTCCATATCAACTGGTTGGCGGCGTGCGCTTTTATGATCGCAAGGAAATCAAGGATATTATCGCCTATTTGCGTTTATTATATCAACCGAACGACCGGATGAGCTTTAGTCGAATTGCGAATGTGCCGGCTCGCGGTATCGGCGCGACTAGTCTAGAGAAATTCTTACGATGGCAAAACGATAACAATATGGACATCATCGCTTCGCTGGTGAATGTCGAGCAAACTAGCGTTTTGACGCCGCGCGCCAAAAAATCATTATTGCGTCTGGGCGAGATTTTACGCGAATTGCAGGCGCTTGTTCTTTCTGATACTAGCCCAAGCGATATTATTGAAAAGCTGCTTGAAAAGATTGCTTATCGAGATTATGTCATGGATGGAACGCCGCAGGCTGAAGAGCGTGATGATAATTTGAGCGTGCTCATAGCGGACGCTAAATCTTTCGCGACGTTGCCAGACTTTCTCGAAGAGGCAGCACTAATGAGCAGCGTCGATCAGCAAAGTGATGGTGAAAAAGTCACATTAATGACCTTGCATGCCGCTAAAGGACTGGAATTTCCGGTGGTTTTCATGGTCGGTATGGAGGATGGCTTGTTTCCGAGCGAGCGAGCGCTTGAAGAGGGTCCGCGCAATCTCGAGGAGGAGCGGCGCTTGTGCTACGTGGGTATGACGCGGGCGCGTGAAGAGTTATATCTGTTGTACGCGCAGAGCCGTGCGCAATTCGGCTTGCGATCGTACAATCAGCCGTCGCGTTTTCTCGACGATATGGGTATGGGATTGTTCGCGGTTGAACCTAACGCTATTGATTCGAATCCAGCTTATAATGATTTTGACGAGCCGGTGATGAACTATGATATTGGCGATCGAGTGCGCTCGCTGCAATTTGGCGATGGCGAGATCATTGACATTGACGGCTTAGCAGTTAGCGTGAAGTTCGATAACGGTGCTGTCAAAAAGCTCAACGTTGAATACGCCCACCTCGAGAAGCTGTAGCAAAATAACCAATCTTTTGCTATAATTATAACTGCGCGCTAGTTTGCGCGCCTACGTATGAAAAATATTGCGAGAATGAAATTACGTTGGCTGATTACCGGCTCTATGCTATTAGCTTTGGCTGGATTGTCTGTTTATACGGCAATTATGCCAAAAGCGCGGGCTGACGAGCGTAGCCTAGCGGTCGGCGAGCATATCATTACCGTTCATGATGACGGTCAAAGTAAAGGATTTATTACTAAAAAACAGACTTTGCGTGAGGCTCTTGCCGAGGCAGATATCAAGCTAGACCGTAACGATCGAACCGAGCCAAATATTGATGAGCGCTTGGTAGCAAATTCATATAACGTTAATATTTATCGAGCCCGAACGGTGGTTGTCAAGGATGGCTCTCAGCTCACTAAAATTATTACATCGTACCGTACTGGAAAGCAGATAGTTAAACAAGCTGGCATTGCTGTACGCGATGAAGATATTCTAACCTTGTCGCAGTCTAATAGTCCAATGCGCGATAGTGCAGCAGAAGTATTGTCTATTAAACGAGCAACGCCATTCAATTTTGATTTCTACGGTAAAAAAACCATTTCTTATACGCAAGCCAAAACCGTTGGCGAGATGCTAGCTGAAAAGCACATTAAAATGTCTGCCAATGACGTCATTGTTCCGAATAAAGATACAAAAATATCTAGAGGCATGAATGTTCGCCTGTATCGTAACGGCACGCAGACAGTTACCGTTGACGAAGACATACAGTTTGAGACTGAACAGATCAAAGACGTTAATCGCGATAAAGGATACAAAGAAATTCAAACCAAAGGGGTTAACGGCAAGCGTACAGTTACGTATGAGATTAACGTCCAAAACGGCGTTGAAGTATCACGCCGCGAGATCAATAGCAATATTATTCAGCAGCCAGTTAAGCAAGTAGAAATTATTGGTGCTAAAACTTCAGCTACGTTTAATGGCAGTTTCGCTGAAGCTTTGGCGCGTTTGCGTAGCTGCGAGGGTAGCTATACATCAGATACAGGTAACGGTTATTATGGTGCGTATCAATTTGACAAGAGTACATGGGGTAATTTCGGAGGCTACAACAATCCTGCTCAAGCTCCGGCTGATGTCCAAGATCAGAAAGCATGGGAGACTTATAAGAGGAGGGGTTGGCAACCTTGGCCGTCTTGTAAAATTAAAATGGGATTACAGGATATATATCGGTAGTTGTTGATTGTCTGCGACGTTACTGATTGACATTCGACGCATAATTTGTTATAATATAAGAGATACAGTGGGTGATTTTGAATAAAATGAGCTTAAATCGATATTATCAACGTATTTGCTGTTGTGTTTTTGGTGCGGTCTTGGCAATCTCTAGTACTGGTATGTTATCGTTTTTTGCGAATACTGCGGCGGCAGATAGTCCAGCTGCGGTTAAAGCACAACCATCTAGTCATATAATCACCATTTACGACGGTGGCCGGGAGCAATCGATAATCACTAAGGCATCGACAGTGCAGAAAGCGCTAGAAGAATTCGGCGCAAGATTGGATAAACAGCATGATATTGTCGAACCGGGTCTGGATACACCGATTACCAACAATGGCTTCAAAATAAATATTTATCGGGCGCGGACGATAACGATAGTCGAAGGTGCTCGCCGCATGCGAGTCAATACGGCAGCGCAGACGCCAACACAGATTGCGCAAGCTGCGGGGATTGTTTTGTATCGCGAGGATAAAGTTCGATTTACGCCGCCAGAGGATGTCGCTTTGGATGGATCGAGCTTGCTGATGAGGATTACGCGGGCAACTAGGCGTACTGTGACCGCCGAGGAAGAAATTGATTTCCCGGTTGAGCAAATACGCGACGACAGCCAGCCTCTTGGTTATCGCCAGGTAAAGCAGGCGGGAGCTAAAGGGCTGCGCAAATTGACTTATAAAGTTGAAGCGCGCGATGGTGATGAAATTAGCCGTCAGCAAATTTCTAGCGAAATTATCAAGCAGCCCAAAAAGCAAATTGAAGTAATCGGCACCAAGCCGAAAAATCCGTTAACCAAGGGTAAGGGCGCGCAAATATTTACCGATTCACGCGGCGTGGCGCACCGCGAAACCTATTATGATTTACCGATGAATATTGTTGCTAACGCCTGCGGCGGCGGTGGCTACACGGTGCGGGCGGACGGCGCTAAGGTGGACAAGGACGGCTATATTTTAGTGGCGGCAAATTATGGTAATTATCCGCGCTGTTCGGTGGTGGAAACCAGTATGGGCCCTGGCAAGGTGTATGATACTGGCGGTTTTGCGGCCCGGCATCCACATGGGTTTGACCTGGCGACTGACTGGACGAACGGGGACGGACGTTAGATGGCGTCAGCGCGTGGGCCGAAAAAAGAGTTAGGCCAGCATTGGCTGCGCGACCCAGAGATTTTGGCGGAAATTGCCGAGGCGGCGGAGCTGAGCAAAGATGATGTGGTTTTAGAGATTGGGCCAGGACTTGGCACGTTGACCAGCCGGTTGTTGGCGCGAGCTCAGCGCGTAGTGGCGGTGGAGTTTGATGGGGATTTGGCGCGCAAGTTACCGGGGCAATTTCCTGGCAAAAATCTGGAAGTAATCAATGAAGATATTTTGCAGTTTGATTTGAATCAGTTGCCGAAGGGCTATAAAGTAGTCGCCAATGTGCCTTACTATATCACCAGCAAAATTGTCGAAAAACTAATGACGGCAGAAAATAAGCCGAGTTTGGCGGTACTGCTGGTACAAAAAGAAGTTGCTGAGCGTATCGCGGCCGAGCCTGGCGAAATGAGTATTTTAGCGGTTAGCGCGCAGCTATTTGCCCAAGCAAAGCTAGACATTGAGGTGCCGCGGCAGTTCTTCACGCCGCCGCCAAAAGTTGATTCGCAAGTGGTGGTATTGAGAACTCGCACCGAACCACTAGTTGATTCTGAAGACCAAAAAGACTTTTTCCGCATTGTCAAAGCCGGTTTTTCGGCCAAGCGTAAAAAACTGCGCTCCAGCTTGAGCGGCGGACTGGGTGTCAGTAAAGCTAGCGCCGAACAGTTGCTGAAAAAGGCTAACATTTCACCTGATGTCCGTGCTGAAGATTTGGCGATTGACGATTGGCAGCGACTGCTGGCGGTTCAGAAAAATATTAAACACAACGAGGGGAAATACAATGAGTAATCAAACTAATACTAATGCGACGCAATTTGGTACAATTGCGCAGAATATTGCGCCATACGGCGTGATGATGGCGATCTTTGCGCTGGTTTATGCCGCGTGCTTTGGGCTTGCCTGGGGCTGGGCTGGCTGGACGCTGCTCGGGCTAGTATGTGTAGCGGCGTTGATTATAGTGGTGCTTAGCGTGAGGAATATCTGCCACGCTAAACAGTTTCCCGTAGCACAGACAGCTGAGGGGCAGCGAATCGTCCGGACTATGGGTATTTTGAGCGGTATTACATATAGTACGATTTGGTTGCTGGGCATCATATTGGCTGTCATTGGGCAGGCAAAATTTATCATGCCGATGGTGACACTGCTAATTGGTTTTCATTTTGTGCCGCAAGCGAAAATCATGAGTCGCAAAATTGATTATTTCGTAGCGCCAGTGCCAATTTTTTCTGCTGTAGTGGCTATCTACTTAGGATGTTTTACAAACGAACCGTGGACGGTGTTGTACGCAGTGGCTGGCGCGGGTGGTGCAACGGCGACGCTTACATATGGCTGTTATATTATATATGCGTATAGACGATTGATGCGACAATATGGAATTGAGCGGTAGAGGATGATTAGGACAGACCAGCCAACCTATTTCCCGCCTGAACTGCTCATTGCGGTTTCGTCGAAAGACGACGGTACCATGCTAAATCGTATTCGCGGTCGCCACGTAGCTGAGGTGCTGGAGAATCGGCGGCAGTTTTGCGATCAGATTGGTGTTAAGTATGACGACGTTGTTTATCACGTAATTTCCTATGACCAAGCACAAACTTTTGATAGTATAGCCGAAGTTACTGAAACTGACACAGTGAAATACAACAACGAGGGGATTTTTGCTGACGCACTATACACCGAAACGGCTGGCGTAGGCTTGTTCTTGCCAGTGGCGGACTGTATCGCCACCGTCATCTATGATCCAAAACGCCGGGCGCTTATGCTGGCGCATTTGGGTCGGCATTCGACGGTGGCGCAGTTGATGACAAGGGCGATTCAGTATTTTGTCGAGCATGGTAGCCAGGCAAAAGATTTACAAATTTGGATGTCGCCAAGCATCACGCAGAAAAATTATCGTATGGATTATTTTGATCATGTGGATAATACGAAGTGGCGCAATTTCTGTCACCAAACGGCTGACGGAATTTATATGGACATGCAAGGGTTTAATCGTTCATTAGCCGTCCAGTCGGGCGTTCCTAGTGATAATATTTTCATTTCATCAATTGACACAGCAGATGATCCAAATTATTTCTCACATTCAGCTGGTGATACAGGGGGAAGATTCGCAGTGCTAGCAGAGATAAAATCTACTAAATAAGCTCCAAAACGTCATGGCAATGTTGTGTGTTATCTTGATTATCA